>JAJDCV010000406.1 GCA_029260675.1 Phycisphaeraceae bacterium | reverse complement strand
CATGACATTTATCATTTGTTCCATATCCATAAATTCAAGCGTATCTTGCGCCCCGCCTATGATACTGCCTTGTGTCCTGTCTGATTTAATGCTTAAAACGCGCCCTGCCGCTAATTTAACTGCCCGTGTTGAGCTGGTGGTTAAATCTTCCAGCATTTTTTGCATAGCATCGGCGGGCTGCGCCAGCAGTTCGTGCAGTCTGTCAAAATTACATAGCTTTTCTTCTTCATGAAAAATCAAATGTAGCAACATAGTATAAATCATGCCGCGCGAACGGTTAGACCAAAAATCATCTCTTGAGCCGGGTTTATTAGGTGAGAGAATTTGCGCTATTTGTTTGGCAACCGTTACCCCGGTGTCGTGATTGTTCCAAAGTTCAGCAAGAGGATTATAGCCGTGAGTGACATCCTCAAAGCCCATCTTTTTAAATTGTTCTTGGTGCATTTTGAAAGGATTGAGCAAATAGACTTTTTGCCCCAAATTATCGCGCCTGTGCCGTGCCGTTACGGCGGCATTTTCGCCCTTGGGGTCAATCACCAAGATTGAGCCTTCATAGCTCATCAAATTAGGAATGATCGAGCTTACACCTTTTCCCGCTCTTGCTTTGGCAAAGGTGATTATGTGCTCATCCTTGGCGCTATGAATGGGCACTTGGCCGTGTTCTTCGCTATAATAATCCCCAAGAAAGAAATTACCCTTAAAAGGCAGCCCCGGCACGTCTATCATACCGTATTCGCCTAAATCGCCAAGGTCAGCCCAACGGGCATCACCATGCAAGGCCGTGGCCTGTGCTTGCATAATTTCGGCCTCTGTTTTCGCTGTATTCTGTCGGCGGGAGGTATCACGATAAGCGAAAAAACCAACCGCCAGCAGGAACCAAATTAACAGCATCATTTGAAGTAAAAGCCCCGTTGCCTTTTCTTGGCCGTCATACATGGCATCTAGCCCGAAAAAGGCAAGGCCAACCGCGACCGCCGCCGCTATCATTTTAAGATATGCACTTCTCCCGGCGGTCAGCAGCCCAAAAGAAAACAGGGTCAATAACGGCCAGCCAAAATGGTAAAATACATTTAGGCTATTTAAGCCTATATTTCCTCCCGCAAACGCCCGTTGCAGGGCTGGGAAATTAAGATCGCTTGTTAGCAGGGTAAAAGCTCCAAGAAGCACCCCGGCGAATAATGACCGCGCTATGCTCCTTCTTGCTGTGACGGTTTTTCCCTTCCCCACGGGCACATTTATTTGCCCCGCCCTTTTTAGAGCGGGGATAAAATAAGCCAGACAGAAAAACGCCATGCCGTAGAAAACGGCATGAGCAAGTTTCATAGCTGTAGCATCGTGAATGCGTGTGACAAAAGTTGAGGGCGCTGCCCCGCTATTTTCTAGAAATCTCGTATAGCCGATTTCTTTAATATTTGCCGCATAAATCAGGCCGACTTCTTCGCCGGAATAATACAGAATTAGCCCGACCAGCACCGCCCCGGCGAGGGCAAAAAGCAAGGGCGCATTAAAAGCCTTTGCACTTTTACCGCCTTCTTTTATTATGGTGCCATCTGGTAATTCAATCTCATTCATTTAGCCAGTATAGCAGCATCATTTTATTCTTCCATTAACTAATGGCCTCAGAACAAAATTGCTGACAAAATCTTAAATCTCTGATAGTATAGTATAACCACTAAGTAGTGGTGCAAGGCATGTGACGGAAAGTCCGTCACCCTTGGCAAGGGGTTTTCTAGCGAATCCCCGTTGCATCCCCAAAGGCTGCGGCTGGCAAATATCATAGGGATATTTTTAGCCGTTGGGTGCGACCCAAACCCGCCACCTTTTCGGAGGTGGAACACGACCAAAGAGGAGCTTTTGCGCTACCTCTCTGGACACACCATCAAGCAGGGTTTCGCACCCTGCACCACGCCAACCCCCTTTGGTTGGATGCGGCGGCGGGAGGCATCCCCGCCAGTATGAAAATGAGCGTCATTTTATGCGTTCTGTAATTGAGATTTTGACATGGCAGAGGACACACGGCAAAAGAGCGAAAAACGGCAACGGGGCTTTCAAGTGCCTGTACGTTTGGACGTAGCAGAACTTGAAAAGTTGGATGCAAAATGCAGCCAAGCAGGCTTATCTCGTGCCGGGTTTTTACGCAAAATTATTACAGGCCGTGCGGGTGTTCGCACCAAGCGCAAACCCTCTTTTGACCTTCGCACTTTAGAGAAATTAACAGGCGCATTAATGGCCGCCAATTTATCAAATACGCGCATAGGTACAAATCTCAATCAGATAGCCGCGCAGCTCAATACCGAAGGCTTGCCAGAGCAACCCCGCGAGCTGGCCGAGCTGCTAAAAGATACGCAAAGCATTATTGCTGAATGTGTGGAAAGCATCGAGGCGGGCAAGCCAGCCATTGCCGATACCTACCAGTTTTTACGGGAGGCGCTAGGCTATGATAATTGAAGGCGCAGCCCGTTCAAACGGCACACAATTAGGGCAATATCTTTTAGGCTTAATAGGTCATGAAAATGATAATATTACCGTGCTTGATGTAGACCATCCGGCAGGCGATCTATTGACGGCCACCAGTGACATGCAAGCCGCGACCGGGAGCGGGCAGCGTGGCACCAAGGGGCTTTATCATGCTCAGATAAACCCCGCTATTGGCGAAAACGAAAACATGAGCCTTGCAGACTGGCACCGTTGCGCCGATGTGCTAGAGGCACAATTAGGCTTTGAAGGTCAAAGCCGCGTTTTGGTTCTTCATGAAAAAAACGGGCGCACACACTTGCATGTAGCATGGCAGCGCTACGATTTTGAGAAAGGTAATTTAAAATCGGATAGCTGGAATTATAAAAAGCATGAGCTGGCCGCCCGGCAACTCGAAAAAGAATTAGGTCATGAACCCATTAAAAGGGCGCATCTTGACGGCGAAAAGCGCAGCGATCAAGCCTATGATATGGCACTGGCCGAACAGGCCGCCCGCAGTAAACGCGACCCGGCACAGCTCAAAGAGGCCATAGGCCAAGCATGGGATAAATCAGACACCGCCGCCGCTTTTAATGCCGCTTTGACCGATCAAGGCTTGATCTTGGCAAAGGGCGACAAGCGGGCGCATGTGGTCATAGACGAGCAAGGCGAAATCTACAGCCTATCCCGGCAGTTGCGCGGCACGGCCAAAGCCAAAGAAATTAAAGCCCGGCTGGCCGGAATTGATGAAAGGCTTTATCCGACTGTGCAAGAGGCGCAGCAGATTCAGCGCAATATTTCGCAATCGGCGCGGCTTTCAAAAGAAGCTGATAAGATGGCAAAACAGCAAGCCGGGGCGCGATTACGTCTTGGCACTATGCAGCGCCAGGACGCAAAAGCATTTGTCAAAGATCAAATGCGCGAGCTGGCCGAATATGACAGCGCCGCCAGTGACCTTTTAGCCTCACAACGGGCGCAAGATAAAGCGCCGGGTGCGGTTTATACTTTATTTCTAAAGACGCTTAATATCTATGATAAGCGTATGGCCGCGCGCGAAAAACGTGATAGCGGTCGGGTGGTGGAAGTCAAGGAAGCAAGGGCAGATTTTAGAACGGCGCAGCTTGAAATAAGGGATGATTTTAAAAAGCTCAAGCGCCGCGACGGTAAAAAATTATTAGTCGCTCAATCACAGGAAAGGCAAGCATTACCGGAGCGCGAACAGGCTTTAATGCCAGCCCGTATCACGCAATATATGGATAAATATAGAGAGGTAGAAAAGCCTAAAGACGATGATAAGCGAGAAGATGAGGACGGCGAAAAGCGTCCGGTGGATCTGATCTTGTCAGCCAGTCAAAAACGCGCCGGGGATCTGCAAGAAAAACCTGGAGATCCACCGATGCAAATTATTAAGCCAATGTCCGAGCGCAGCGCGGAAGAAAGGCGCGAATGGGAAGAAGAAAAGCGCCGCCGCGCAGAAGAGGCACGGCAGCGCTTAGGTGACAAGGATAAGGGAGATCATGACAAATAGGGGACTGCCATATCTGCCACTTTTTCGCTTATGGCATCTTCGATACCGTCAGCCAAAAAAGCCCGCCTTATCGTTTGTTTTAAGGGATTGCTGGTTTCATCGTGGCCTAAAGCCAATTCGGCATAATAGCTAAGAACAGCCGACCAGTTGGGCTTAGATATTATGATGATGAGATCATGCAAGCAAAACCGGGAATCTGCCGTTAAGGCGGTTCCCGGTTTTGTGCTTCTGCGGTGCGCGATTTTCCAACCTTTAATTGCCAGCTTTACAAGCTCTGTGGCATTGGGTTTTAAAAGCGGCGCCGTTTCTGCCCCGTTAAAAGGCAATTCGCATTGCTGCGGCTTTTCCATTATTAGTTGGCTCATGTTGCACCCCCTTTAGGCGGCAGCATGTGCCGATTGTGCGGGTCTTGTGGTGTTGGATGCAACGCTACAAAAATCCCTTCTAAAATAGGATATGCTCCAAAAGCGCAGACTGCTAAAAGCAGACATTGCGCCGGGTAATTCATGATTAAATCTACCATGATATTAACTCCTTTCTGGTTTGAGTTTCAAAATCTGCTCTTTTAAATAGAGCATCTATAAAGATGCGCCTTGAATCCTTAAAAGTAAGTTTATGAAAACTTTCATAAATACTTTGTTAATATTAAGTGGCGGGTTTTTGCGCCCCCTGCCCCAAAAAAAATTATAATTATATATTTAAGGGCGATTTTCAGGCTCTTGAAGATCAACAGCCGTATCATTCACTGATGAAGACGGTCAGAAAGGCCGTTATTTGGGCGTTTCCCCGCGAAAATGCGGGGTCAGGCTCTATTGTCGCTAGGGGCATAAGTTGCCCCTGGCTTTCATCAAGCCCGTAAATGGTCTTGCCCCATGCGGGTAACTATCCTTAACGCTGCGGCTGGAAAAACCAGCCTTTATAAAGACGGCTGCTTTAGCCGCCGGATTATCTTTAGCCGCCAAGTGGCGGCATTTGCTTAGGGCTACGCGCCCTCGCGCCCACAATTAAAATAATCAAGGCCGTGGCTCACTACGTTGCGCCCGCACCAAGCCCTTGAAGATTTTCATTGTAGTTGCGCACCCCGTCTTTCATCGCATTCAGGGTTTATGACGCGCCCAAGTAGGGCGTTTCAGTAAACCGAAACGTAATTAAGAAAGAAAAATCATGAGCAGAAAAGATATGTATCAAGAGGTGACAAACATCATTATTGAAGCCTTAGAAGCGGGTGTTAAGCCGTGGTCAGAACCGCAATGGAAAGGCGAAGCCGCGCCGCGCATTGTCATGCCTTTGCGGCATAATAGCGAGGCATATAAGGGAATTAATGTTGTGATTTTATGGTCTATAGCCATGAAGAAAAATTATGTTTCCCCGCACTGGATGACCTACAAACAGGCGAAGGAATTAGGCGGCCAAGTTAAAAAAGGCGAAAAATCATCCCCCGTTTTTTATGCGGGTAAGCTGAAAATTGAGGATGAAGGCGAAGCCGCCGCCAGTGGCGCAGATGATGAAGAAAAATTTATTCATTATATGAAAGCCTACAGCGTTTTTAATGTAGAGCAGATAGACGACTTGCCAGAAAATTATTATTACCGCCCCGCGCCTTGGCCGACAAATCCAGACCTTGAGCGCAGCATCGAGGCCGAAAACTTTATCACACAAACAGGCGCAGCCGTTCATTTTGGCGGGGATAGTGCTTTTTATAGCCCCAAGAATGACAGTATTTCCATGCCAGCCCTTGAAGATTTTAAGAGCGCGTCAGCTTATTACGCCGTTTTACTGCATGAACTCACCCACTGGACAGGCCATAAAAGCCGCCTTGATCGTGGCTTTGCCCCTATTAAAAAAGAGAGTGAAGAATATGCTTTTGAAGAATTAATTGCCGAATTAGGCGCGGCCTTTCTTTGTGCTGATACGGGCGTAATGTCAGACATTCGCGGCGATCATGCCCATTATATTGATTTTTGGTTGAAGATTCTCAAAGAAGATAAAAAAGCCATATTCAGAGCCGCCAGCAAGGCGCAAAAAGCGGCTGATTTTCTGCATGAACTGCAAGCCGATCATGATAATGACCCAAGCGGCCAGAGCATAGATAATGCCCCGCCAACGGCAGAAGCCCTGCCAGTTTGCGAAAATGCTGCATATAATAGTATGCAAGAAGCCCCACCAGTCAGCTGCGGGGATAAAACCCCTGAAATTTTTGAAACCGTCTGGCGTGATGACTGGCTGAAGGTCAGGCTTCAGATCAAATTTACCCGCGAAAAATTCAGCAATTTTGATCACCTTGAAATTGAAGCCATAGAGCCGGAAAAGATAGCTTTGCCGATAACCACAACAGGCTATAGATCACATTTTTGCCCGACTGGTGAAATTGATGCAGCTGGCGGGGCAATCGAAGCCGCGCGATCATTACTTGATATTGCCGCGCAATCTAATGACTGGAAAAGCCAGCAGAGCGCCGCCCGGCAAGGTTCGTTATTTTAAACTCTCACAGAGCCTTTTTGTTAAAATCCCCTCATATAGCGGACTCTCTCGCATTGTTTGGCGGGGCTTGGGGCGGTTTCTCGTAGCCAGGTCTACGAGAAACGCCGTTTCCCCACCGTTTCCGGCGAAAAAACGGCTATTTCTGTTTATCACAGAAATAAATCCCCAGGGTTTGTAGATTATCACATTTAACACACTTGCTTTTTATCCATAGATGAAATGAAGTTCATCTTGCAACATAACGTGACGTGATGTAGCCTGGTAAGTGAAAGTTTTCAGGAGGCCAAATTGGCAGTAGGTAAAAGTCATAGAATAGTGATTGAAGTTGAGCCTGAATTCAAGGAGCAGATGTATATTGCTCTCAAGAAACGTGGCCTTACCCTTAAAGGATGGTTTACCGAAAAAGTGACGGCAGACCTTGTGCCTGCCGCAACCAATGCGGAGGATAAAGCCGAATAATGGATTTTCATTTTGAGCCAAATCTAAAACACCAGACCGCCGCCGTAGATGCGGCAATCCGCATTTTTGAAGGCGCACCCTATACGCGCCCGGAAGAAAAATTATGGGCCGGTGACGTGTCCGGCAATGTGCTGCATATAGGGGCTGATAAAATCCGCGAGAATATTGCCAAGCTGGCCGAGGAACAAGGCATAGAGGAATATGCCCCGACCGATGAGCCGGATTTTTCCATCGAGATGGAAACCGGCACCGGCAAAACATATGTTTATATCCGCACGATTTTTCAGCTTTACAAGCAATACGGCCTGCACAAATTCATGATTGTGGTGCCGAGCGTAGCCATCCGTGAAGGCGTTTTGGCAACGCTGCGCGATACGCGCCAGCATTTCCGGGAAATCTATGGAGAAACCGCGTCAGTCATTGAATATGACAGCAAGAAATTGTCGGAAGTTAAGGGTTATTGCGGCAACAATAATTTATCCATTATGGTGATGAACAAGCAGGCCTTTGATAGCGATAAAAAGGTTATCAATGCCGAAGACCGCGACAGCGGCAACCTGATGGAACAGCTTCACAAAGTGCAGCCGATCATCATCATGGATGAACCACAGGAAGGCATGGACACGCCTAACATGAAAAAGCGTCTGGCCGCTTTTAATCCGCTTTTTAAGCTGCGCTATTCGGCCACTCACAAGCACCCGAAAAACGTCATTAACCGGCTTACGCCTTATGATGCCTATAATAGCGGCCTTGTTAAAAAAATTGCCGTGCTTTCCATTCATGAAACCAACACGCAAAGCAATGTTGCTATCAAATTCCGCAAGGTGAACTTGAAGGGAACAGGCGGCCCGACCGCCAGCCTCATGCTCAATGTGCGCCTGAAAAGCGGTGACATCAAGGAAAAGGTCGTCACCGTGAAAAAGCATGATAAATTGGATAAAAAAACGGGTAATCCCGTTTATGCAGGTTGGCAGGTGGAAGACATCGGCACGACCGATATTTTTGATGGTGAAGGATACGTCAAATTTTTTAATGGCGAACGCATCGAGGAAGGCGCGACCGTTGGCAGCGACAAGGAACAGATTTTCCGGCAGCAGATTCACCGCTCCATTCAAAACCATTTTCGCCGGAAAAAGCAGCTCGTGCCTATGGGCATCAAGCCGCTTGCCCTGTTTTTTATCGACCGCGTTGCTAATTACATCGACAATGACGGCCTGATACGTCGGATTTTTATTGAGGAATATACAGCCCTTTACAAAAAGGAACATGGCAAGAAACCGGCAAATATAGAAGCCGTGCATGGTGGCTATTTTGCGCAAACCGGCAAAGGCGAATATACCGATAATGCAAGGTCAATGGAGGGCGAAGCCAGCAAGGCCATTTACGACCGCATTCTAAAAGAAAAGACGAAATTGCTTTCCTTTGACGACCAGCTTGAATTTATTTTCTCGCATTCTGCCCTTGGCGTGGGGTGGGATAACCCGAATGTTTTTACTATTTGCACCTTAAATGAAAGTATAAGCCAGATCAAAAAGCGACAGGAAATTGGCCGGGGGCTGCGCTTGTGTGTGCAGCAAAACGGCAAAAGATACCGCGACCCCGAAGGCACCCCGGAAGGTAAAGAGGTCAATCTTTTGACCGTGGTGCCAAATGAAAGCTATCAGAATTTTGTCACCACCTATCAAACCGAACTGCGGGAAGAAATGGGTGCACAGGCCAAAACGCCGAAAATGCGTGATGGTAATCGACCATGGAAGAAGATCAAGCGGAATGAAGACCTTTTCACGTCAGATGATTTTGTGCGGCTTTGGGAAAAAATTGCCAGTCAAACCCGCTGCAAGGTGCATTTTCGGGAAGAAAGCCTGATTGAAGACGGCATTGCCGCCTTGTCTGAAATCGTCATTGCTGAAAACGAACTGGAAATCTCGCTGCACAGATGGAATACCATTACTGCCGAAGAAGTTGACACGCAGCATCAAGGGGCGGCCCGCGCCGACATTCAGGGCCGGTATGCGACCCTGAATGTTGTTGAGGAATTATCACGCAATACGGCTCTTGCCACCACGACCGCCGCCGCGATCCTGGGCGGATTGCCGGAAGTACAGCAAAAGATGCTGGCCGGTAATCCCATGAAGTTTATGGCCGAGGCCACCAAATTGCTGCGCCGTATCGTCAACCGTGAACTTGTGCGGCTTGTTCATTACGAAAAGACCGGCAAAAGCCTTTCACTGGACGAGCTGTTTATCAGCGAGGAAGAAACCCAAAGTGACCTCACGTCCACCCCGAAGCGCGGCCTCTATGACCATATCATTCATGATTCCGACATAGAGCGTGATATGGCGACAGCTTTTGATAATCATTCAATGGTACGGCTGTTTTTGAAACTGCCGGACAAGTACAAAATCCCCACACCGATAGGAAACTATACGCCGGATTTTGGCCTTGTGATGGAAAAGCGAGGCCTTGATGCCCAAGACGAGGATGCCCGGTTTTATTTTATGATCGAGACAAAAGGCACAAGCGAGCTGGATAAACTCAAGCCCGATGAACGCATGAAAATCGAATGCGCTATCGAGCATTTTAAAGCTTTGGGATTGGAGAGTTACCTTGCGCCGGTAGATAATACGCAAACATTTGATGCGCTAAGCCATAAGGCCGTGGGCGAGACATTTTTTAATCAGTAAGGCAGGGCAGAATGACACAGACCGCAAAAAAACAAAAACAAATCAATATCACAAGCCCGGATCAAAATGCCGAACGGCTTGCCGAGCTGCGCCGCCTATTTCCCGATCTGTTTGACGGTGAAGGCCAGATTGATGAGAAGGCATTGCGCCAGCTTGTCCAGCCCGGCAGCTCCGGCATAGAGCGTTTCCGTTTTGAATGGGCTGGAAAACAAGAATCAAAGAATAAGGCCTTTACCTCAAGTCGGGCAACTTTGATTGCTGATGAGAAACGCAGCGTTGATTTTGATGATACTCAAAACCTGATTATCGAGGGAGATAATCTCGAAGCGCTCAAACTCTTGCAAACCACATATTTTGAGCAGGTCAAATGTATCTATATCGATCCTCCCTACAACACCGGCAATGATTTTATATATCCTGATAACTATGCCGAAGGAAAAAAAGCCTATTGGCAAAGAAACGGTACAATAAAGGATGGTGTGCAAATGGCTGCTCTTACAGAGAGCAATGGTCGCAAACATTCTGAATGGCTGAATATGCTGCAGTCAAGGCTTTATGCCGCAAAGAATTTATTACGTCAGGATGGTGCAATCGTTATTCATATTGATGAAAACGAAAGCCATAGATTGCGATTTTTGCTTGAGGAGGTTTTCGGAGCTGAAAACTTCCTTGGTGAGGTCGTATGGGATAAGCGCAATCCCAAGGGAGATAGCGGTAAAATATCTTATCAGCATGAATCAGTTATGGCCTTTGCCAAGAACCTTGAGTCATTCAAAGCAAATAATGCTCTTAGTGTTCCCAAGAGAAACGCTGAATCTATGCTCAAAAAGGCGGCATATTATTATTCTTTCGTGGAGCAAAAAAGAGTGCCGCCCAAAGTTACTGATGCTCTTAAAACTTTAGGGCTGAAAGCAGGAAAAGAACACGAAAAAATATACACGCTTAAAGATGCAAATTCCGATTATCAAGAATGGATTACACAGCAAGGTTCTGCTTTGTCTGGAGGCGAAGCAATGTATAAATATATTAATAAAGACGGAGAGGTTTATCGTTTGGTTTCAATGGCATGGCCTAATAATAAACAAGCCCCAGATGAATATTTTATTCCCTTAAAACATCCTGTTATTGGCAAAGCTTGCCCTGTTCCGGCAAAAGGCTGGAGAAATCCACCTAAGACAATGGAAAGTTTATTAGGCGAAGGACGTATATTCTTTGGTGAGAATGAAAAAACACAGCCACAAAGGATATATTTTTTAAAAGAAAATATGTCCGAGAATTTAGCATCTTTGCTTTATTATGGGGCAAGTGATGATGCGTTATTAAAAAAAATGGGGATTCCGTTTGAGAATCCAAAGCCGATTGAAGTGGCAAAACGGCTGCTCTATGGTTTTGTTGATGATGGCGATCTTGTCATAGATTTTTTTGCAGGATCAGGAACAGCAGCGCATGCCATCATGGAGCTGAATGCAAATGGCAAAAAAGATATAAGATTTATCCTTATTCAAGTGCCTGAATACACGGATGAAAAACATGCGGCTTACAAAGCTGGTTATAAAACAATTTCTGCACTTTGTATCGACCGGGTTAAAAAGGCCGGTGAATATATCAAAACAAATTCACCGAACAGTGAATTTGATAAAGGTTTCCGCGTCTATCGTTTGATTGATAGCCACTTCCCGGAAAACCTGTTCAAATCAGACTCGGACAAGTCCGAAGCTGATAATATCGAAGCTCTCAAGGCACATATTGAGAAAGCCAGCCAGTCCAGCCTTTTCGATGAATTCGACATTGGGGATATTATCACCGAGATTTCCCTGAAAAACGGCTATGGCCTGTTTTTCACACTGGAACAGATCAAGGGAGATTTTGGCGATAACAAGGTTTACCGCCTTACAGGAAACGGCAAGGATGCCCTGCTCTGCCTTGATCCTGCCCTTAAAGACGAAACCATAGAAACCTTGACCGCCGAACATGCCGAAGACCAGCTCATCGTGACCAAGCGAGCCTTGGACACCGCAAAAACCTGGACGCTGCAAAATGCCTTCGGCGACAATTTGCGCGTGGTGTAGGGGGAAATATGAGCGAAGCCAATCTCACCCTTGTTTTTGACGGTCCTGCCGTGGAAAATGGCGAGATTGACGTGCAAGAGCTGGCCCCTGCCCTTCTGGCTATGGGTGAGCTGATACAATCCGCTAATCATGAAATAAACGGCGACCGGGCGCAAATATCCGTCAAAGTCAGGGCAACCGCCGAAGGCTCTTTTGAGGTCGATCTTTCCTTATTGCAATCCCTCATGGAGAACACCAAAGCCTTGTTTGATTTTGCCGCCGATCATAAGGATGGCATTGCCGCAGCAAATGACCTGGCCGATCTTTTATTCAAAGTCGTAGGCGGCACCCTTGCCACCGGCGGCGGCCTGTTTGCCGTGATTAAATTCTTGCGTGGCCGCAAGCCGGACAAAATCGAAGAAAAAGGCGGTGACGTGCATATCCATATCGGCGATACATATTTTGTTACCAACAAGCAAACGATCCAGCTTGCCGAAAGTATCACCGTGCGGGAGCAGGCCAAAAAGGCCATAGCTTCCCTATCCGAAGACGGAATCGACAAGATTAAGGTTAAGCGTTCAGAGCATACCGATCTTGAAGTTACAAAGGGCGAAGTCGGTTATTTTGAATATGAGCAAACCGAAGAAGAATTGGCCGATGAAACCCGCACCATGACCCTGCAAATTATAAACCTTAGTTTTAAGGAAGATAATAAATGGCGCGTGACAGATGGCGGCGACCCATTCAACGCCACGATTGAAGATACGGATTTTCTCAATCAAATCGCCAATAATGAAATCGCTTTTTCAAGGGGCGATTATCTTGTTTGTATTGTCCGTGAAAAGCAATTCAGCACTGCCAAAGGGTTGAAGAAAGAGCGGTCAATTATCGAAGTGCAAGATCATCGCCCGGCTGCGCAACAATTGCGGTTATTGTAGTCGTCAGGCTATTGACTCTTTTTCAGGCCGAGCCGCACGTTATGCCGCCTTTTTTACTGAAAGCTATTCCTGAGCGGGATTTCAGCAAGAGTTTTTTTCCTCTTTTTTGCTATAATCAAAAAATTCAGCGCGAACATTACACTCCAAAAAGCTCTCTTGCATAAATCCCTGATACTCAGGATTTACACGGATTTCAGAAAGGCAGCAATAACGCGGCCTAGCAGAAAAAGGAGAAATACAATGTCCAATAAACCAACACACAAAGTCCTCACTGCCATCGAGCAAAAAGGCACTGATAAGCCCTACTGGCACCGCGTAGGCAGTGCATGGGCTACTGATAAGACAATCAAGATCAAGCTTAACAGCTTCCCGGTCAATGGTGAAATGAATCTCTTTCCCATCACTGAAAAAGTGGAAGGCGAAGAAAACCAAGAAGCCCCTGGCAAGGCTTAAAAATCAGGCTGGAATCTCTCAAAAGGGAGGTTTCAGCCTTTTTCTTTGTCACAACCATTGACATTTATGGTGACAGACCTTATAATCAGGGTAGGATAACTTTAAGGAGAAAATACAATGAAAACCGTTGAAGAGAACCAAGAAGTCCGTTTAAACGTCAGGGTTACGGGTGGATTAGCCCAGTATGTGCAAGAGCAGATAAGCCCCGGCGGTCTTTATGAAGGTCAAAGCGAACTTGTCAGGGAAGCCCTTAGACAGCATAGAGATAAAAACGATCACGCCGAACTGGCCGCCAGTGTTGACCGTGGCTTAGATGATATTAAAAATGGCCGCTATAAAAAATGGGATGGTGAAAGAGTTCATGCAGAAGCAAAAGCTGAATTAGCCAAAATACGTGAAAAATGATAAAACGCCGCACTTTTATTAAGCATGATTTTTATGATGTTCATAGCACAGATGAATATGAGAAGCGGGTAAAAGAAACCTATATTTATTTATCGGAAGCCAAAAATGAATTTGGATATAAAAAATATCCTGATGATTTTGCAGATAAATGGATTAACCGAGTTAAAAAATTTGCTACAGATTTAGAAGTTCCTCGAAACTTGGGAGTTGTTGAGCCTGAGCATTTTTCTGATACCTATTCTCATGTTCAAGTTCCTGATACAGAAACCACTATTTTTTTATTAGTTGAAGATAATCAAATCTATCTGGCTACATCTGGGTGGAGCCGCGCACCTTGGCGCACAATTTTAGAAGAGAGGCAGTCAAAAATTGAGCAAGCCATAAGTGAAAAAAAAACTGAAAAAGGCCAGCCCAAGGACAACAAAATTATAAAGCCAATGTCCGAGCGCAGCGCAAAAGAGCGGGCGAAATGGGAAAAAGAAAAGGCCAAAGGCGAGCAGCCGAAAAAAGACCAGGTTAAAGGCGATCATGACAAATAAAGCCCTTCTCGACAGCATAGAAAAAGATTATGGGCTGGATATGACAGCCCCCGGCATTGAAATGTTGGCCGTGTTCAGCC
This sequence comes from Phycisphaeraceae bacterium, assembly GCA_029260675.1. Classification (GTDB taxonomy): domain Bacteria; phylum Planctomycetota; class Phycisphaerae; order Phycisphaerales; family Phycisphaeraceae; genus JAJRRS01. The sequence goes on along the minus strand of JAJDCV010000406.1, from coordinate 5,781 downwards.
CTGAAACATTGCGCCGCGCCGAAGAACTGCAAGCCCCCGGCGTGTTGCGTATTATCAGGAAGGAAGAAGCCCCCGGCGAGCTGGCCGCCATCCCTGCCCTTTGTTTTCTCATTGGCAAGCAAGAGCTGATCGAGGAAATTAAAGCCCCGGAAGATAAAATATAAGCCCCGTTTAACACTATTACCAATAGTGTAAACTAAAAGCCAATCCTGGCAGCTCGCCGGCACGCGTTTTTTTGCCTTTCAAACCCCTTGCCCCCTGCCCTTCTTTACACTATACAAGAGAAGTGTAAAATCAATCAAGGTTCCCTACCCTATGTCTGAAATGCAATTATACGACCAAAACGGCCACAGGCTCTATTTAACACCGGACGAGCGCGAAGCTTTCGCCGCCGCCGCTATCACCCATAGCCAGCATGATAAAGCCCGCACCTTTGCCCGGACGCTGTATTATACCGGGTGCCGGGTGTCAGAGGCTTTAGAACTCACAAGCGCCCGCGTAGATTCCGCAAATGGCAATCTAGTGTTTCGCACTCTGAAAAAACGCAAGACGCGCGGAGAGCAAAAGCAGCACTGGCGGGCTGTGCCAGTTCCCCTCTCTTTTCTTGATGAATTAAGCTTAGTGCATCAGCTCAAACAGCAAAAAGGCGAAGTGTCTTTATGGCCTGTCACCCGTCAAACCGGGTGGAGCTGGTGTAAGCAGATCATGGAGGCAATCAACCTAGAAGGCGTACAGGCGACCGCTAAGGGCTTGCGTCATGGCTTTGGTGTGGCCGCCGTCTTAAAAGGCGTTCCCTTGCCTACCCTGCAAAAATGGCTAGGTCATAGCGATATTAAGACGACCGCGCATTATTTGCAGATAGTCGGCGCAGAGGAAAAAGAGCTGGCCGCCCGCATGTGGGGATAGATTTAACCTTGCACTTGACAAAACTTACAAACTTACATTTAATGGAAATCGTAAAAGTGTTTTTAATGAAAATTACAAATGTGAGGTTCTAATGTCTATCATCATTTCTTTTGTGAACCAGAAAGGCGGCACGGGTAAAACCACCCTCGCCGTTAATTGCGCTGATTATCTCCATTTACAGGGCAAGCGTGTTTTGCTGATAGATTCAGACCCGCAAGGCAGTTCTTTAGATTGGGCAAGTGTGCGCGATTATGAAGATGGTTTTCCAGTGGTCGGCATTCCAAAGCCTACCCTTCATAAAGAGGTCAAAAAATTTAATAAAGATTATGATTATATTTTTATAGATGGCCCGCCCCGCTCTTATGATGTGGCGCGATCAACGCTTATGGCTTCTGATCTGGTTATAATCCCGGTACAGCCTAGCCCTTATGACGTATGGGCGACAGAGGAAATTGTAAAGCTGGCTAAAGAGTGTCTTACATTTAATGAAAACATGAAATGTGCTTTTGTAATAAATCGTAAAATTACAAATACGACTATCAGCAAAGACGTATTAGAAGCTTTTGCGAATTATGATATTCCCGTCTTGAAAGCCTCAGTTTGCCAACGGGTTGTTTTTGCCGAAGTGGCAGGGCAGGGAGGCAGCGTATGCCGTGCCGATACAAGCAACAAAGCCGCCAAAGAAATCAGAACATTAACCGCCGAAATTATGGAGTTAAGCCATGAGCAAGAAAACAAGCGCCTTCGCAAAAAAACCGCGTAATGAAGATAAGCCATTAGATAAAATAGCCGATGATTGGATTAAAGATCGAGGCGCAGTTAAAGGCGAAGCCACAAAGCGGCTTACTTTGGATATTCCCCAAAGCTGGCACACTGAAATAAAAAGCCAGTGTTCGCAGCGCGGGGCTAAGATGGTAGATGAAATTTTGCCACTCTTACAAAAGCACTTTTCATTAAAGTAACAAACTTACATTTCATGTTTTCATTAAAATTACAAACAGACAGGTAAAGGAATGAACGAAGCCCCCAAACACGCCGACCACATAGAAGATGCAGACGAAAAGCGCCGCCGTAAAATGGCCGAATTTATTATTAACAGGCTTGATGATTGGAACGCCGCACGGGCGGGCATGTCCACGGAAGATTTTAAAGAAAAATTGAGCGAAGAAATAGCCAAAGATTTTGACCCGGCCAAGACGCAGGATAAGGATAAAGAGCAGGGCAGGGAGGAAGATAAGGGCAATCAGATCATTAAGCCCATGTCCGAGCGCAGCGCAGAAGAACGGGCGCAATGGGAAAAAGAAAAAGCCAAAGGCAAGCAGCCGGAGCAAGAACAGGATAAAGACCGTTAATTATGGCCGTGTTGCCACTTTCTTTTTTACAAAATTGATAAATGCGCCGTCCGGGCTATCTGGCTTAAAGCCGTTCATAAGCTGCCCTGTAAACTGGCTGCGTATCTCGCTATAATCCCAACCCGTACCCGCATTATCAACAATTCTTTGCCCCTTGGTTATGGTTTCAGGCTTGATATGGGGCATATCGTCAAGGTCAAGCAGAGGTGCCGCCGTGCGGCGTTTAAAAGTTACAATATCATTTTCAGATAAGGCGATTGTATAATCTGGCAGATGGTCAAGTTTAGTTTGTTCTTTGATAAAAAAACGGAATTTTACCAAGCTTGAAGTTGACCCCGTTTTATCTTTCAGCTTATCCAGCCCTATAGACCATTCGGGAGAGCGCCCGCAATGTTTACGGGCAATCTCATAAAGGCGGCGCTCTAGGGGCTTCCCAAGCCGAAAATAATCGCGGTTAATGGTCAAAACCTCTTTGCCTACAAGCGAATTATAGAACCAGTCAGATAGGGTAATTTCCAGCCGCAACATACGATCTTTTACCCGGCTACTTTCAATGATTTCATAGCTTTCTATCAGGCCAAAGGCGCTTGTAATTTCGCGCTTGCCTGTTTTGATGTTGGTTTTAATCGTTACGCCCCGGAGCCTATCAAGGGCTTTTTTAAGTAGGGTGTAGCCTTCCCCGCTCGTTCTACGATTTGTAGCTACTAGCAAATCATGCGAGGAAATACGCAAAGTCTTAGGTGGAATGTTGCCTTTATTGATTTCGGCCATGAGCTGGGAGCCACAATAAAGCAAAACATCTTTATCAAAAATGGTCGGGAGGCCGCGCATACTAGGAATAATAGACAATGTATTATCGCCGCTTTTATATTCCAACTCTCGCATGTCTTTCTTTTTCGAGAGCGAAAAAAGAGGATGTGACATGCTGGCTATATCATCTTTAAAAGGCAGATTGTCGAAAATGTCGGTAATGAAAAAATCGCGGGTAGGGTGCCGTTCCGGCAGTAAAGATTTTTGCGCTGAATTATCCATAAGGTACCCTGTTATCTTCGTCATTTCAGGAATCATAATACTTCGTCATTTCAGGAACTCAAGCAAAATCTTCGTCATTTCAGGAATGGTTTTTTATGATATGATGATTCTGCAACATAAAACGGCTCACTTTGACGTTTTAGGAATACCCACAGGGCAAAAAAGCCGCTCGTCATTTTAGGAATTTCCGTTCGTGCTTTTAGGAATTTCCACTCGTCATTTTAGGAATTTCCGTTCGTCATTTTAGGAATGCGATAAATCTAATAAGACTTTAATTTCAATAGGTTATAAGGTATAAAAAGACCCGTAACACTACTCTAACACTCTTATAACGTAAGTTATAACACTAAGGGGGGCTGTGGATAACTTACAAATTCCCGAAACCACGCACGGCTTTTAAAAGAAAAGCCTAAAAGGAATCTGCCTAACGGCAGATAAGCTATTATTTAAGCGCCTACCCTGCGGCGCTTCGCACCTTGCCCCATGCTTTGCATGGCCTAAAAGGCGTTCGCTACGCTCACAAGTCTATTTTTTTGGTGCCTGTGGCAAGCTACACCACAAAATAAGCTAATTCCGTGCCTGTGGTAACTATCGTAAGATTGCTTGGCAAGGGGTGATTGTGGTTAGTTTTGTGCATCAAGGAGGGGCAGGGAGTGGGGTTAGAGACGTTTTCAAAATTTTTCTGTGCCTGACAAGCTAAAATCATTAGAAGGCACTCACAGGGCAAATGTGGGCGTTATAAGCAAAGTAAAATATTGGGATAGCTAAAAAGCAAAATCCGACTATAATTTTAAAATGACTTATGCGGTAAGAATTATATATTCTGAAAATTCAATTTTCAATTATGTGTCTAAATCACGCAATGATTTTATTATGCAGGAAGTCGCAAAAGGCAATTTTCCAAATGATACTTGGAGCTGGCAAATTATCAGCTCACAAAATGCCAGGGAATTTTTCGCGGGCGATTTTCCCCCGGAAGTACAAACCAGTTTTGACCGCCATTTAACCGCCATAGCGGCCACCCGTGCCGGAGAAACAAGCTATTATTCAAGCGGCGCGACCGGGCGGCCTGAATTTCTTTCTATCGCGTGGGAATACCTCACCCATAACGCGCAAAGCGTTGAAGAATGGGAAACACCTTTTATCATCATGGACGAAGCCGGGGCAGAGCAGGGGCGTTATGACGCTATTTTTGACGCATTGGCCGCCGCCGAATCTCTGCCGGAGTGTGAAATTCACCTTCCAGCCCCGGACAGCAGCACTGACAACCCGCCGCTTTTTACGTTTTAGAGGGAAAATCCCAACCAAATTTTAAAGTTTTGGGCGCATATTATTCTATGCGGTACAGGGTGGGAACCCGATGGCCGCGCAAAGTGATAAATGGGGCGGGATTTACGCAAACAAGCGCAGATTCCGCCCTTTCTTTGCCTTCATCATTTTGCTGTAAATATCCACGGGGAGCGGGGCAGTCAGCCCCGCAAAAAACTATGTTTTTTATTACTTTTATCAAATGGCTTTTGCCGTCAAAAAAAGAAGAACCGCCGCCGCCTGAAATACCCGCCGAACCTGAACAAAAGCCCCCTATGCAAATCATCAAGCCGTGCCGAAACCCGGCTTTAAAAGACCCGGACAAAGCGCCGGAGCTGGACGAGGAAAGAGAACGCTAATTATCCTCATTATAATAAGGATTATCGTCATACAGATTGTTGCCGTTTTTATCTTTAAATTCGGGCGCTTCAAAATAATAGCCTTTAGCAATTAGGGCAGGGCGTTTATTCGCCATGACAATAATCTGTGCGTGTTCTTCCATACGGATAATTTCGTCATGCGTCTTAAGATGCCGCTTATGTATGGCCAAATTAGAGCCGGAGGACGACCCGGCAGACGCACCTTTCATGCCGCTATCATTATGGCTAGACCCTTTGTTATATGTCTCTACCACCATGCCATACGTGCCTAAATGCTCAGAAAAATATTTAGCCGTTTTGGGGTCATTAACGCCAAAAACTTGCAAGGTAGAGTTAGCGATAAAATCACGCCATTCGTTACCTTTGTAAAGGGTTTCAATTTGTCCCATGCCCTGAAAAATCGGCCAGACGCGCACCCCGAAGCCACTTAAAGCCGCCGGAGCGCTCGCTAGTTTTTCAATGCGGCCAAGTCTGGCCGCTTCATCAAGCAAAAATAAAACGGGCTTTTCAGGCACAAAAGTAATTTCACTCATAACCGATAAAGTACGCTCTACCATGAGCCGCAGCCAGCCAGCACAGGTTTCCAAATGCTCAACGGGCAAAATTAGATAAATCGTGACTTTATCATTTTTGAGATCGGCAAGGCTAAAATCATGACGGCACATGACATTTATCATTTGTTCCATATCCATAAATTCAAGCGTATCTTGCGCCCCGCCTATGATACTGCCTTGTGTCCTGTCTGATTTAATGCTTAAAACGCGCCCTGCCGCTAATTTAACTGCCCGTGTTGAGCTGGTGGT
>JAJDCV010000405.1 GCA_029260675.1 Phycisphaeraceae bacterium | reverse complement strand
CCGTCATCGTCGTGCTTGTTGATCAGCACGACCGAATGAGCAAAGTTCGGATCCTCCATCGCCGGTGCGGCGAGCAGGAGTTGGCCTTTGAGTGAAGACATGGGCACATGATAGCAGGTGCGATGAAGGGACCCGAGTTATGGGATAGCGCAGCGAGACGGCAGGAGTTGGGGTGGTTGCGACAGAAGAGACCCGGGCCTTCGCGGGGCTCAGGTCCGGCGTTGGGTGTCATGGTTTATTTAACTGCCTACCACCGACAATGACACGAAGCGTTGCTTGGATACTTTGGCTTCGAATTCGTCCCAGAACTTGTTGACGATGGTGCGGACGGCCCAGTTGGCGCCGTCGGCGAGTCCGCAGATGGTGGCGCCACGGCCGGAGGGGAGCGCGCCCATGGAGCCTGCGATTTCCAGTAGCAGGTCCAGGTCGCGTGTGGTGCCGTCGCCGGCCTCGATGCGTGAGAGCATCTTGGACATCCAGTTGGTGCCCTCGCGGCAGGGTGTGCATTGTCCGCAGGACTCGTGGCCGAAGAAGTGGGCGATGTTGCGAGCGACACCGACCATGCAGGTGTCTTCGTCCATGACGATGACGCCGGCGGTGCCCAGGCCGAGGGTGTCGTACTTGGTGATGTCGAAGTCGAGCCTGACATCGTATTCATCGGGGCCCAGGACGCCGGTAGAGATGCCGCCGGGGATGGCGGACTTGTACTTCTTGCCGTTGAGCATGCCCTGGCAGAGGCCTTCGATGAGGTCTTTGAGTGTGATGCCAAGTTCTTCTTCGTAGACGCCGGGGCGGTTGACGTGGCCGGAGACGCCGAAGAGTTTGGGGCCGAAGCTGGCGGGGACGTGCGGGGGTGCGCCTTCTGGGCGTTGGGTGCCCATGGACTGGAACCACTTGGGGCCGTCTTCGCCGCGTTCGAGGATGGGGGTGCAGATGGCGAGTGTTTCGACGTTGTTGATGATGGTGGGCCGGCCAAACGCGCCTGCGACGGCGGGGAACGGGGGCTTGATGCGGGGCCAGCCGCGTTTGCCTTCCAATGATTCCAGCAGCGCGGTCTCCTCGCCACAGACATACGCCCCGGCGCCGCGGTGCAGGAAGAGGTCGGGGTCGCGGCCGTTGATCTGACCGAGCTTGGAGCCCTTGCCGAAGATCTTGTTTTCGTAGGCTTCCTTGATGGCGGCCTCGAAGACCTCGCGCTGGTGGTGGTACTCGCCGCGGATGTAGAAGTAGGCGGTGTCCAGGCGGCAGGCGTGCATGCAGATGGCGATGCCTTCGATGATGATGTGCGGGTCGAAGTCGATCAGCAGGCGGTCCTTGAACGTGCCGGGCTCGGACTCGTCGGAGTTGATAGCGAGGTAGCGGCGTCCGCCGTCCTCGGGGGGCAGGAAGCTCCACTTCATCCCGGCGGGGAATCCTGCGCCGCCCCGGCCACGGACCTCGGCGGCCTTGACCAGGTCGACCACATCGCTGGGTTCCATCGCCAGCGCGTTTTTCAGCCCCTTGTAGCCGTCGGTCTTGACGTACTGCTTGTAGGACACCACCTTGCGGTCGGTGGGGTCACCCCAGGGGTGGGTGGGGATGCGCTTGGTGAGGACGGGTTCTTTGAGGGTGGTCATGTCAGGTGTCTCAATCGTCGATCTGCAATCGACCGCTAAACGTCGTGGCTGGGTGGGGTGTCGCCCCCGGTTCCCCCGGATCCCCCGGATCCCCCGTTTGGTTTTACCTCGATCTCCTCGATCGTCGTTCGGCGGAGGGTCATGGTTTCGCTGACCTTTTGTTCCTGCGTATCGTGGCTGACGACGCGCTTGCCGGCGGTGCCCGGCGTGGTGGCGTGATGGATCATCAGGCCGGTGTTTCGGCAAAGTCGGGTGAACCAACCCATCAGACTACTCCAGGGAATCCAGGACGGACTGGAAGTTGTCTGCTGTGATGTTCTCGTGGAGCTTGTGGTTGACCAGGGCGCAGGGCGCGGTGCCGCAGGAGCCCAGGCATTCCACGCCCATGAGTGTGAACCTGCCGTCGTCGGTGGTCTCGCCGACCTCGATGCCCAGGTGGCCTTTGATTTTTTCCAATAGGCTGGGTTGTCCGAGCAGTTCGCAGCTGAGCGACTGGCAGACCCAGATGACGTATTTGCCGTGGGGCTTAAGCCAGTACTCTTCGTAGAAGGTGGCGGTATCCAGGACGTGGCTGGCGGTGAGCCCGAGGAACTCGGCGATCTCTTCCATCGCCTGATGCGGGAGCCAGCCGTGGGTGTCCTGCACCAGGTGCAGGGCGGGCATGGTGGCGGCCATGCGTGTGTCGTAGCGCGGGATGACCTGGTCTTCGAGCTGCTTCTTGAGCGCATCGGTGAGGTAAGGCTCGTCCCGGCGTTCGATCTGCATGGTAGCGGAGTTTTTGGCGATCCAGGCCATGGTTGTTTTCCTACGATCGGTCGTGTCGGCGACGGCATCGCCGGTTATATAGTCAGCGGTCCAGTTCGGCGGCGATGATGTTGAGGCTGCCGAGGATGGCGACGGCGTCGGCGATGAGGTGGCCTTCCATGAGCTTGGCGAAGACCTGGTAGTTGATGTAGCTGGGCGGTCGGCAACGAGCGCGCCAGGGTCGCGGCCCGCCGTCACTGACGATGTAGAAGCCCAGTTCGCCGTTGGCGGTTTCGTTCGCGGCGTAGACCTCGGCGACGGGGGCTTCCCAGCCGCGGTTGGTCATAACTATCTCGAAGTGCTGTATGAGCCCCTCGATGGAGCCGTAGACCTCGGCCTTGCTGGGCTTGACGGCTTTGCCGTCGGAGTCCACGTTCATCGGGCCGCCTGGGATGTCGTCGAGGAGCTGTTCGATGATACTGATCGATTGCTCGACCTCTTCGAGGCGGACCAGGTAGCGGGCGAAGGTGTCGCCGGCGGTGGCGATGGGGACTTTGAAGTCGACGGCCTTGGCACCCATGCCGTCCCAGTTGTCTGCGTAGCAGAGGTAGGGTTCGTCCTTGCGGAGGTCGCGTTTCACCCCGGCTGCGCGGGCGATCGGTCCGGACAGGCTCCAGGCGATCGCGTCCTCACGGTTGATCTGCCCGACGCCCTCGGTGCGGTCGCGGAAGATACGGTTGTTGGTCAGCAGTGTGCGGATGTCGTTGATGGCCGGGGGGAGCTGGTCGTAGATGAAGTTCTTGATCATCTTGACGAACACGGCCTGGTCCGGCAGCTCCTGCATGGTCCCGCCGACGCGGGTGTAGTCCGGGTGGAACCGCTGCCCGGAGATGTAGTCCATGATGTCGTAGATGCGTTCGCGCTGATTGAACCCGTAGAGGAACCCGGTGAAGGCGCCTAAGTCGATCGCGGCGGCGCCGATGCAAAGGAGGTGGTCCTGTATCCGCCCGATCTCGGCGAGGATGGTGCGTAGTGCCTTGCAGCGTGGGGTCAGGTCGATGCCGAATAGTTTCTCGACTGCGCCGTGCCAGGCGATGTCGTTGCTGATCGGCGAGATGTAGTTCATCCGGCTGACGATGGTGACGTACTGGTTGTAGTCCAGCACCTCGCCGAGTTTCTCGAAGCCGGAGTGGAGGTACCCGATGTGGGGGGTGACCCGTGCGACGCGTTCGCCGTCGAGTTCCATGACCAGGCGGAGGGTGGTGTGTGTCGAGGGGTGCTGGGGGCCGAAGTTCAGCGTCCAGCGGTCGCCGGATTGCTCCTGCGGCTTGAGGTAGGGCGTGGTCTCGACGTCCAGGTCAATGGGTTTCAGGTCGTAGGGCATCGGGCGAGGGTCTTTTTATAGTGTGGTGGTTGGGATTGTAGTCACGATCGGCGTGTCCGCCAACCGGCGATCGGGGTCGGCTGTGGGCTGGGGTGGATGGGGATAAACTAAGCCGGTGCAAGCGCCTAACTCCCCTGCCCCGATCGATTCACAGCCCGTCGTGGACCTGGCCCGCAAGCTGGGTTTTGGGCTAGTGGGGATCGCACGGGCCAAGCCAAGCGAGCACGGCGATACGGTCAGACAATGGATCGCCGACGGGCGGCACGGGGAGATGGGCTACCTGGCGGATCACCTGGAGACGAGGCTGGACCCCGGCAAACTGCTGGAAGGTGCCCGGTCGGTCATCTGCGTCGCGGACCTGTACCCGGCGGACACGCCCGACGAACTGCGCGGCCCGGCCCCGCATGGCAAAATCGCCCGGTACGCCTACGGCGATGACTATCACAAAACAATCAAAAAGCGTCTTCATAAGCTCGCGGACACCCTGGCCCTGGATCACCCGGACGAGCGGTTCCG
>JAJDCV010000404.1 GCA_029260675.1 Phycisphaeraceae bacterium | reverse complement strand
TACTACATCACCGGGCAATCGTTTCAATCCCCCAACGTCGCCGAACACGGGTGGTGGACGTACTGGCTGTTCCACAGCTACGACTGGGTCGCCGACCTCTGGCTGGTCGGGATCATCCCGGTGGCGCTGTATCCGATCTTCGGCGGGAAGATATGGTGCCGGTACTGGTGCCCGCTGGCCAAGTGGATGCAGATGACCAGCAAGTGGTTCGGCACGCTGCAGATCTCCAGCGACGACAAGTGCATCACCTGCGGCGAGTGCTCGCGTTACTGCGAGGTCGGGATCGACGTGATGGCGTTCGCCAAGAACCAACAATCCTTCGGAAACGACAACACGAGCTGCATCCAGTGCGGCGTCTGTGTCACCGTCTGCCCGATGGACGTCCTGAGCTTCGACAACGACCGGGTCGGGACCGTAACACAGAAGATCAATCAGATGCGCGGCATCGGGGTGACGGTCGAGGGACGGGCCCTCACTAACAGCAAGACAGCTTAATCGGCATAAAGATCAATAAATACGGGTAGATTCTTCGTAGCCGCCAATTGCATTGTATATCTGGAATAAAAACATCACTACACATACAGTCAAAAGCAATAGACGTGAACGCCTACCAATTAGAGCGCTGCCAGCAATCAAAACTATCGTGATGACTAAGAATAGAGTGGTTAGCCAATCCACACTTAAGTTGTAATAACGGTACTGGCCCCACTGTTCCCATAACACCCTCATGCCTCCCGGATAGATCGGGAAATACAACGCCCAAACCATCAATTCTCGCCAACATTGAATGACCACCCACAAAGGACGGGACCAGAATATCCAAGTGTTAGGCAGGTAGATTGCCAATAGAACAGATGTCATTGTGACTCGCCACGATGGTCTACCATACCACCACGCACTACTGTATTTCACCGAAAGTGGATGCAATTCCGCCGGGTCGAACACCTCGCCACACTCCGGACAGCGCGGCTCGACCGTGCCTGTGAGATCGTAATCGCACTTCGGGCAACACAAACCCGCGAAAGGCAGGTCGCTTTGCTTCGGCTTGTCGGTATCTAAAGACATACTTGGTCTCGATCGGAAAGTATACCTGAACACCGCATCGCCAGACGCGGAATAAAAACGTCTTGTGACGTGTATATCATCTGACCACTGGCGACCCCCGGTCCGTGGTGTATCATGCCATTCACGATCAGGGAGGTGCGCTCAAGTGAATCCGATCAGATGCTACATGCGTTGGCTGCACACCCGTTGGCCGGCGGGGCATGTCGAGAAGCTGCCGGTTGTCAACCCCGACGGATCTACCGCAGTGCCTGGATTATATGTCGTCGGGGACATCACGGGGATCCCGCTGTTAAAGTTTTCTTCCGACACCGGTGCGCGGGCGGTGCAGACAATCATCGCGGACGCTTCGTTCCAGAAGCGAGATAGGAACGCCGGGCGCGACGGTAACAAAGTGCTGGACCTGGTCGTGATCGGCGCGGGCGTGTCCGGCGTGGCGGCGGCGATCGAGGCGAGAAAGAATAACCTTAGCTTTGACTTGCTGGAGGCCTCCGAGCCCTTCTCGACCGTGGTGAACTTCCCCAAGGGCAAGCCGATATTCACCTACCCGACCGACATGACCCCGGCCGGGGCATTGCAGTTCGGCGAGGGGGCGGCGGTCAAAGAGGGGTTGGTCGATACGCTCCACGGATACCTGAAAGAATACGACATCCAGCCCAGGCGCACCCGGTCAGAACGGATCGTCCGCAAGGGCGGGCTGCTGGAAGTCGTCATCCCCGACGGTGAAAACCTGCTGGCGCACCGCGTGGTCGTCGGGATCGGACGGTCCGGCAACTTCCGCAAGCTCGGCGTGCCGGGCGAAGACCTCGGCAAAGTCTCCAACCGCCTGCACGACCCCAAGGACTACTGCGGCAAGAAAATCCTGATCGTCGGGGGCGGCGACACCGCGATGGAGACCGCGATCGCGTTGGGCGCCTGCGGCAGCCACGTCACGGTCAGCTACCGCAAGCCGGAATTCAGCCGACCCAAACCCGAGAACGTCGAGAAGTTGAACATGCTGGCCGCCGACCCGATGGCGGAGGACGCCGTGGTCGAGGAGCCCAGCAGCGAGCGGATCACCACCGCCGCCGGCGCGTTCCTCAACGACCACCGCAAGGCCGGGTCGGTCACGCTGATAATGGCGAGCAAGGTCAAGGAAATCCACGAAGACGACGTAGTCGTCACCGATAGCCAAGGCAACAACCAGACAATTGAAAACGAAGCGGTCTTCACGATGATCGGCCGGGAGGCGCCGCTGGATTTCTTCCGGCGCAGCGGCGTCCCGATCCGTGGAGAGTGGCGGTTGAGCAGCTACATCGGTTTCGCCCTGTTCTTTGCATTCTGTGTCATGCTCTACCACTGGAAGAGCAGTGCAGGTTTCGACCTCAAGGGCATCTTTAAAGACCACCACTGGTTCCCCTTCAATATCGCGAGCCCGGACAGCCCCGCCAATTTCCTGGGGACAATGATGCTCTCCATCCAGAAGCCGAGCTTCTGGTACTCGCTGGCGTACTGTCTGTGCATCGTGATCTTCGGCATCAAGCGGATCAAGCGCCGCCGAACACCTTACGTCAAACTCCAAACCCTGACGCTGATGGCGATTCAATGCGTACCTTTGTTCCTGCTGCCGTACGTCCTGCTGCCTTGGATGGGGCACAACGGCCTGTTCGATGGCGGTGGAGGCAAGGCGGTCGCCGATGCGCTATTCCCCATCACTGAATGGGACAATCACGGCCGCGAATACTGGCGCAGCGTCGGGTTCATTCTCGCCTGGCCGTTGATGTTCTGGAACGTGTTTACCTATCAACCCATCTGGGCGTGGCTGATCATCGGGTTCCTCCAGACATTCGTGTTGATCCCGCTGATCGTCTGGCGTTGGGGCAAAGGGGCGTACTGCGGGTGGATCTGTTCCTGCGGCGCGCTGGCCGAGACGATGGGTGACGCCCACCGGCACAAGATGCCGCACGGCCCGAGGTGGAACCGGCTGAACATGATCGGGCAGGTCTTCCTGTGGATCGTCACCGCGCTGTTGGTTTTAAGGATCATCTCCTGGATCACACCGGGGGGCTGGGCGACCACGGGGTACAACCTGATCTTTGAAGGCAAGAACGCTCACGGCTCTCAGATCGGTGGGCTGATGCGTTATCTCAACTACGTCTGGTCGGTCGATCTGCTCTGGGCCGGGATCTTCGGCGTCGCGTTCTACTTCTGGTTCTCCGGGCGGGTCTGGTGCCGGTTCGCCTGCCCGCTGGCGGCGCTGATGCACATCTACGCGCGGTTCAGCCAGTTCCGGATCCTAAGCGACAAGAAAAAGTGTATCTCCTGCAACGTCTGCACCAGCGTGTGCCACCAGGGGATCGACATCATGAACTTCGCCAACAAGGGCCTGCCGATGGAGGACCCCCAGTGCGTGCGGTGCTCGGCCTGCGTGCAGAGCTGCCCGACCGGGGTGCTCGGCTTCGGGCGGATCAACAGGAATACCGGAGAGGTGCTGGGGGTTGATACACTCGGTGCCTCGCCGGTGCGGATGGCGGAGCTGACCGTCAATGGGCGTGCGGTCTAGTGACTCGATCAACTTACAAGAGGAAGACAACCATGAACCGTTTCAAGACACTACCACTGATCTTCGCGCTACTGATAGCCCCGCCCCTGATCGCGGAGGATGGTGCACCCGCAGCAACCCAGCCCACAACCCAACCTGCGACACAGCCGACCACACAACCCGCCACGCAACCAGAGGGCGTCACCCTCTCGCCCTTCGCTGACAAGATCGGCCGGGCGCACGGCGTCGAAGCCTACCGTACACATTCTGCGCTTCAGGCAGACATCACGGTTACTTTCGGCGGCAACACCGCCTTGGCAGGCACGATGACGTTCGACACACCCGTCGGCAGGTCGCGTATCGAGACGGGGGACGGCGCGGTCATGGTCCTGGACGGGGAGGACGCCTGGATAGCGCCCGCCGATGCCCCCGTTCCGCCCGGGATGGCGCGGTTCCACCTGCTGACCTGGCCCTACTTCGCCGCCGCGCCGTTCAAGCTCGCCGACCCCGGCACGACGCTTGTGGACGCGGGCCCCAAACCGTTGGATGCGCACCACATTCTTCCCGCCGGCATGCTCACCTTCGATGCGGGGACAGGGGATTCGCCCGACGACTGGTACCTGGTCTACCGAGACCCCGACACCGACCGCCTGGCGGCACTGGCGTACATCGTGACCTACGGCAAGGACACACACGACGCGGAGAAAGAGCCCCACGTCGCCGTGTATGAAGCGTTTGAAGATGTTGATGGCGTCACACTGCCGACGCGGATGAGCATGTGGAATTGGGAATCAGGGACCGGCAAGATCGGCGAGATGCTTGGGCAATTGGATCTGGCCAACTACCGTTTCGTAGAACCCGATGAATCCACGTTCACCCAGCCCGACGGGGCCCGGATAGATGCCCCTCCCCCGCCAGCGGATCAAGGATAAGCCATGACCGATACACAAACCGCACCGACAGGCACCCTGTTCGCCGACGCGATCGGCCGGCTTGATAAGGCGGGGAAGATCGCCGGGCTCGACCCCGAGGTCGTCGAACTGCTGCGCCACCCCAAGGCCGTGATTCACATCTCGATCCCCGTACGGATGGACGACGGCTCGCTGAAGGTGTTCGAGGGCTACCGCGTCCGGCACAACAGCCACCGGGGCCCGACCAAGGGCGGCATCCGATACCACCCAGGCGTCAGCCTCGACGAGGTCAAGGCGCTGGCGTTCTGGATGACCTGCAAGTGTGCCGTGGTGGGTATCCCGTTCGGCGGGGGCAAGGGCGGGGTCACCGTGGACCCACGCGAGTTGTCGCACATGGAGTTGGAACGGCTGTCGCGCGGGTTTATCCAGCAGGTCGCCGACTTCATCGGGCCCGACGTCGACATCCCCGCACCGGACGTCTACACCAACGCCCGGATCATGGGTTGGATGATGGACGAGTTTTCCAAGATCAAGAGGCAACACAGCCCGGCGGTGATCACCGGCAAGCCGATCCCCCTGGGCGGCAGCCTAGGCCGAGACGACGCGACCGGGCGCGGGGCGTACTACTGCATCAAGGAGCTGGAGAAGCAACGCGGATGGGACCCGACCCAGATCACCGTCGCGGTGCAGGGCTTCGGCAACGGCGGGCAGAACGCGGTGAAGCTGCTGCACACCGACGGGTACAAGGTCGTCGCGGTGAGTGATTCCAAGGGCGGCATCTACAAGGCAGATGGTTTCGACGTGCCCAGCCTGATCCAGTTCAAGAACCAGTCGCGCAAACTCAAGGCGGTCTACTGCGACGGCTCGGTCTGCGAAGCGATCCAGGCCGAGTCGATCAGCAACGAGCAACTGCTTGAGCTGGATGTCGATGTGCTGATCCCCGCGGCGCTGGAAAACCAGATCACCACAGATAACGCCGCCAACATCAAGGCCAAGGTCATCGTCGAGGTCGCCAACGGCCCGACGACTCCCGACGCAGACACATCGCTCGCCCAACGTGGCACGCTGGTCATCCCGGACATCCTCGCCAACGCAGGCGGGGTCACGGTCAGCTACTTCGAGTGGGTCCAGAACCGCCAGGGGTTCTACTGGCCCGTCGAGGAGGTCCGCGAAAGGCTCGATAAAATCATGCGGGACGAGTTCAACGCCGTTTACGACCTGATGGAGCAGCACAAGACCGACATGCGCACCGCCGCCTACGCCCATGCCCTGAAACGCATCGGCGACGCCGTGGAGGCCGGGGGGACCCAGCGGTACTTCACCGAGGCGAACTGACCGCTTCTGAGTCTTCCCAAAGATATGGAGGCAGGTCAATCGAGACTTCTTCACCGGCGTGTGTGAAGCGATCCAGGCATCCTCACGGTGTCGTAATCTGCTATGTTTAGCTGTCGAATGAGCACGCCACAACAGTTTCTTGATCTCTGTTTTATGCGCGATCAGCGGGGTCGCATCGTGTCGACAAGGGAACCGGCGCCGACGGCCGGCCCCATGTTCTGCCTGGTACGTGGCGTGAGTCGCTGTGCATGGGGCGTCCACGCCGATCTTCCGGAAGACCTGGCTCATGCGATCGACCAACTCGCTCGAACGGAGTCGCCAGTGGATGACTTTCGCAGTCCCCCTGTCCACGCGAACGAATACCGTAAGCTCTTAACGGCGCATATCACATCGCGGCACAGGGTCGCGGTCGAGTCACTTGAAACGAGCGGCCCGGCGATGAGTTTTCCTGACACCCTGCCCACTACAACCGATATCGTGCGCATCGAGGACGAAAGGCTGCTCGCCCCCGAGTTTAGTGGTTGGGTACTTGGCGAGATCCAAAGCGGGCGTGCTCCAGTACTCGCTGTCTTGGAG
>JAJDCV010000403.1 GCA_029260675.1 Phycisphaeraceae bacterium | reverse complement strand
GACCGTCTCCTCGGTGAAGATCGCCTTCTCAAGCAGTTCCGAAGCCGGCTGGGCGATGGCTGTGGATGCCAGCACCTTCACTAACGCCACAAGGATCGGGGTGGTTATTCGGGTCAACATCGCTAAATCTCCTGTCTGGGTCCGTCGCCGGACAACTTGGGTATCTCGTTAACACCAAGGGAAGATACCCAGCCGGTGTGACGGTCTTGTGACGGCGCTGTCCCGATTATGTCCTTTTTTTTCACGCACGCACAATAGCCGGTGCGCGGGCCATAGCCGGATAAATCGGCCCGGACGTTGCCTTATCCGTGCATGAAACAGCGTCTTCTTGCCCGGTGGATTGGGATCATCCCGGCCACAGACCACGGATTGCCGCCGATATGGGTGCCGCATCGCCAGCCGTTATGTCATTGTACTAAGCTCAGTTGCGACACCGTCTTAGCAGTGGGGCGGCACCGATCAAGCAGAAACCGATCGTCCCCGGCTCGGGAACGGTCGCGTTGCTCCCCAACGCCCCCGGTGCCCCCGGAGGTGTGCCGGCGTTCCAATTGCCCAGCACGATGTTCAGGTCCTTGATGCCGACGAACCCGTCGCCGTCAAGGTCGCCCCCGATCGCATTGAGTAAGTGCTCGGGGGTGAACGTGAAGCTCTTGATGATCAGTTCATGCTCCAGGCCGTTGCCGGGGGCGAGCCCCCCCGAATTGCCAGAGGTTGATGTGCACCTTCTCGTTTAGGTCCGGCGGGATGTCCGCGCCGGTATAGTTCCATTCATTGATGACAAACCCGGCGTGCGGGGGCTCGGTGTAGTGCCCGTGCAGGCTGCGGAAGTCGATCGCGTTGGCGGTCCAGTCGAAGCGGTGGGTTGTGAAGTCGCCGGTGAGGTTCAGGTCGAACGTCTCCTGGTTGCCGGGGTGGAAGTAAGGCTGGACGTTGTACCAGCCCGTCGGCGCGCCGGGGTTGCCGAACCGCGCCGGCTCGATGTCGATCTCTTCGGAGTCGTTTCGGTAAGTGAACTACCCGGCGACGATGCCGGGGTCGTACGCTTCGGTGTTTGTCTCGAGCATGAATTCGTAGCGCCCGTGGCTCAGTGACGGCTGCATGGTGACCTCGGCGCTGTACCACTGCCCGGCGATCTTCCGGACCTTCAGGTGCAGCTTGCCGTCGACGTCGACCCACACGCTGTCGGTGCTGTCCGACCAGCGGTTTGGGCCGGGGCCGCCCAGCGATACATTTTTGACGTTCCATGTGTACCCGGAGAACTCAACGGTCCTCGCATCGGCAACGGCGGTGAAGGTCATCGCCGACAGGACGGACCCGATCACCGACAGCCGTATCAGACATTTTTGCATGCTGCTTCCTCTCACCGCCCAAACATCCATTATTCCCTAGCCGCCAAACGCCCCGTACATTGGGTAACGCTCCCGGCCTCGTGATATTAGAGCCCATCGCAAACCCCAGCCGATCTGGGTATCATATCCGACCCGCCAGGCCGTCCAGACGGCCCGACCTTTGGAGAGGTGTCCGAGCGGCTGAAGGAGCTGGTTTCGAAAACCAGTGTAGGGGTTTCCCCTACCGTGGGTTCGAATCCCACCCTCTCCGCTTTGATGTAAGTATTTTTAAAACAATGGCTTGCATTCGATTTATGTTGCCGCTTTGCCCGGGGGATATGCACTATATCGCGCATCTCTGCCGCTTGCGGTTTCGCCTCTTTTGAGCGGAGATCCCTCCCAAATCTACGGTCACCCCGTTCGCCTGTCAGTAGCGGACTGAAAACGAATCGGGATCCGATGGCTTGCCGAACTCGCCGGTCGCCGAGCCCGTGTCAATTTTCGTATCGGAGATGTTTCGGGCCAGTGCGTCTTTCAACGCGGCGATGAGGGCGTGGGCTTCTTTCTTGTCCCCTTCCGCCACCAGTTCAACCCGGCCGTCGGGGAGATTCATCACGTACCCCGCGACGGCGAACCGCTGGGCGATCCGTGTCGTCGTGTACCGAAAGCCCACCCCCTGGACCCGGCCGGTGAAGCAGGCGGTGATACGGATCATGGTTTGGTTCATACGTGGCGGGCCTTCACTCTCGAAGATGTTTCAGCGCAGCTTCGAGGACCGGGTCGCCCTGCGAAAAACCGCCCGGCTGTGTGGCGATTCTAACGTCGGGCTCGACGCCGATGCCCTCGAATTCCGTGCCGTCGGGGAGCATCGCCTTCCAAGAGGGCAGGAACACCGTGACCCCGTTGCCCAGGTCGTAGGGCTTGGGGTTGCCGGAACTCCCCTGGGTGGTCTCGCCGAAGACGGTCGCGGTCGGGACCTGCTTCATCATCAGCACAAACGCCTCGCAGCTGCTCATCACGACGGGGCCGGAGAGCACGGCGATCTTGCCGTTGTAGCTGGGTCGGCCGGGGTTGGTTTCGAGCACCCGTTCTAACACCTCGGTGAAGCCGCTGTCCGCGTTGGGGTCTCGGTAAACATTCTTGGCATACACGACGGGTTCGTCGATGAAACACCCCGCGAGGTCGGCCGCCAGGTCTTCGCTGCCGCCGCCGTTGAAGCGTACGTCGATGATGAGGCCTTTGGCGTCGGGGTGTTCACCGATCCATCGGTACGCGGCTTCGTAGGTGCGAGGGTGGTTCGCGGACCAGGAATCGATGCGGATGTAGCCGGTCCCGTCATCGAACAGGCCGGTGTAGACGATGTCGTTGTGTTGCTGCCACTGGGGTACGAGGTTTGGCAGCTGTTGCGCGTTGGCGTTGGGGGTCATGGGCCGTATGTAAGACGCGACGCGGTCGCCTTCGGCGTTGAGCCAGACGTGTTTGTCCTGCGCGTGGGCGAGTAACACACCCGCGATCTGTGCGAACCGCTTGGGTGTCTTGGTGTCCAGCAGCATCCGCTTGTGGTCGCTGAATAGCGAGTCCCAGTCGAGCCCGAGG
>JAJDCV010000402.1 GCA_029260675.1 Phycisphaeraceae bacterium | reverse complement strand
CCATCCACACCAGGCCCGGGCCCAACAGCCTCAAATACCCCGGCGGCTTGGACAACGGCTTGCGCGTGAACTTGGTTTGAGATGAATGCTTAGACATGAGCCGGCATTGTCATGGACACCCCCGCCCGCCGCAACCCACAGAAAGAAGCCCGCGGGGCCGCCCAACTCAACATCGGCCACGCCGTAGCAACAAACACCCGGGGAAGATCAGCAGACTCACCGTTCCCGGCTCGGGCACCGTCGGCGAGGCTTCGCCCAACGGCGGCGTCCCCGCGTTCCAGTTCCCAAGCACGACATTCAAATCAGCGATCCCGACAAACCCATCATTGCTCGTGTCGCCCACTGATTCATCCCCAGGGATGACCGGCAGGTTCCATTGGGACAGCACAATATTCAGGTCACTGATCCCCACGAACCCGTCGCTGTCAAAGTCACCCTCGATCGGCGCAGCGGCATAAACCGCCGATGCATCGACGATGACCAGCCCCGCCTCGGTGTCGCCCAGCAGCACCCTGTCAGACCCAAGGAAGGGGAACACGCCCCAATCACCCTGGAACCCGCTTGACTGCCCCGGAAACGTGTCGTACGCCCCAACCAACGGCGCCGTGCTTGGATCGTTCAGGTCGAAGATCATCATCCCGGCCTGGTACCAGGAGACAAAGAGCTTGTCACCCGCCACCACCGGGTTGTGCGGGGCCGTCGCGTTGATGCCCAGCGTGTTGCCCGTGATCGTCTTCAGCAACACCGGGCTGTCCGGATCATTGACCTGATCGATGTTGGAGATGTCATAAATCCGTAGCTGCCCGCCCTCGCGCTCCTGAGCCACCACGAGGGTGTTCCCGTCGGTCGAGGTCCAGTTGCTGTGCGTCCGGGGCCCGGTCGTGAAGGCCTTGAGCAGCGGCGGGTCCACCGCCCCGACGTTGGTGATGTCGTAGATGTGCGTCGTCCCGCCCGACGTCGTGCTGGCCCCCTTGCTCGAAGTGAACAGCCGCCCGTCCCTGACGCTGATGTCGTGAACCGCCTCACCCGGGGTATCCAGGATGATGTTACGGACAAACGTCGGGTTCGCCGGGTCGCTGATGTCAAGCACCTTGACCGCCGCGTTATGGTTGTCCGCCTGGTAGACGTAATCCCCGTCCAGGAAGATGTTGTGGATGTCGTTGAACCCGCCCTGGATCGAAGTAACTTTCTTGATCAGCGTCGGGTTCACCGGGTCCGAAATATCTACAATGTGCATCCCCTGGTTGTCGTCGCTGGCGAAGTACCCGATCCCGTTACGGGTCTTCACATCCTTGAACACCCCGCCCTGGTACGTCGACACGAGCGTGGGGTTGGTCGGGTCGGTGATGTTGAAAATCCGCACGCCCGTGGTCTGGAACGACCCGAGGTAGGCGTAATCCCCCTCCCCCCACACATCCGCGTACCGGCTGGTCCCGGTCAGCGGGTCGTTGCTCCCCTGAAGCGTCACGTTGAACGTCAAGTCAGCCGCCGACACGGCAGAACAGGCGACAGACACAACGAACACAGCCGTAAAACCCCGACACAGCCCGTTCAATACACGTACCCACCCCACCGGCATGGCGTCGGTTTTTCGCATCATCATCTAACGGTTCCGTGTGGATTTATAACTGAATACCGACCAGCACTTTACCACGAATAGCACAGCGTTCAACAACTAAAACCGTTTGATTGAGCAAAATAGGTGGGGCCGGGCAGGCCGCTCCTGGCCTTGGAACTCTGTGACGCTTATGTGTGTCCTGGCGGACGATTCCGTCTCTTTTTCAAAGAACACAACAATTTCCGCTTTGGGATCAGGCCGGCAGTGGTAAAATAGGGGGCTGGAAACATTTGAGAGACACAGAAATCAGGCAAGAGAGGATTCAGACAGGATGACCGAAGCAGAAATCGTTCGTGACTTACGCGATCAACACACCGCCGACAAGCCCAGCAACGGCCAAGGCAACAAAAACCTTGACACCGACCACCCCCTGTCCCAAGCGATGCAACAGGTCATCATCGAGGCCGGCGGCGACCCGGAAACCACACCCGCCAAACGCATCCGCGAGATGATACACTCCGCGACCAAGCTCCTCGCCGACGGCGCGGACGACGGCGAGCTGAAACTGGTCAGCCGTAGCATCAAAGAGCTGCGCTACGCCCTGAAGGTCTTCCGCCCGTATCAGGACACGCCCAAGATCTCGATCTTCGGCTCCGCCCGCACACAAGAAGACCACCCCACCTACCAGGCCGCCTCGGAGTTCGGGAAAGTCATGGCCGAGTCCGGCTGGATGATCATCACCGGCGCAGGAGGCGGGATCATGGCCGCAGGCAACGGCGGCGCGGGGCGAGAAGCCTCCTTCGGCGTCTCCATCCGGCTCCCATTCGAGACCAACGCCAACCAGCACATCGTCGGCGATCCCAAGCTCATCAACTTCCGATACTTCTTCACACGCAAGCTCATGTTCATGTGGCAGTCCAAGGCCGTCGCACTCTTCGCAGGCGGGTTCGGCACGCAGGACGAGGGCTTCGAAGCACTCACACTCGTCCAGACGGGCAAAGCCCCCACCATCCCCATCGTCATGGTCGATGCGCCCGGCCTGACCTACTGGAAACGCTGGGACCAGTACGTCCGCGAAGAGCTGCTCACCGCAGGATTGATCAACAAAGAAGACCTCTCGCTCTACCGCATCTACGACAACCCCCAGGACGCCGCGCAGCACGTCCTGGACTTCTACCGCAACTACCACTCACAGCGGTTCGTCAACGACACCCTCATCTTCCGCATGCAACGCCCACTGCGCGACGCTCAGATCGACGCCCTCAACGAAGAGTTCGCCGACCTGGTCAAGGAAGGAAAGATCGAGCAGGCCGGACCGATGGACCAGGAAAAGCGATACCGCGACCTCCCCAGACTCCGCTTCGTCTTCGCCAAACGCGCCTACGGCCGACTGCGCATGATGGTCGACCGCATCAACGAAATGGACAAAACCAACGCCGGCGGAAAGTGAACCCCCGCCCCGGGGGCCGACAGTTCGCCCTCTGGATACCTTCAATTACCAAAGAAGCCCACGTTCTTCTGAACGTGGGCCTTTCTTATTGAATCAACCAGTAATAATGACGAGCGTATCCCCCCATCACCGATCGTGACAGGGATCCTACGAAGCGCCGCGACTTTTCGCGCCCCCGCAATCCCCTACCAGTCATACATCAGGCTCGCCGGGATCGCGCCCTTCACCAGCTTCGCACGCATCTCGCAATGCCCGTCCCCGCGCTTGCTCGCACCAATGATGCAAACACTAAACGGGTCCGCCCGCGCCTCCGGCGTGCGGATGCTGACCGTGGCCCCGACCTCCGCCGGGACGTCCGACGTAAACGCAAGCCCCCCACCGCTGACATTCACCACCTGCGCGTGCCGGAGCACCGACCGCGTCTGGCCGTTCGCATCCACCACCGCCGCCTTCAATCGGCCGTGCCCCGCGACGCGCGGCGACTCCCGCCGATCATCACCTTCCCACCTCAATGGATTTTTCATCTTATCGGCCCCTTGATGTTTGCATCTGATCCAATCGTCAGGATCGGTAAATCCGACCATCAGGTTAAGCCCCGGCACACGCCCAGCGAAAAATATGCAGCCAACAACGATTGCGGCTTAGCGCAGAAACCCAGGCATCCTCAAAATTAGTCACACCCCAGATCTCACCGCAACAACTGATACAACACGATCCCCGCCGCCACTGCCACGTTCAGCGAATCCACGCCCGCCGACATCGGGATCATCACCTTATGGTCGCACAGCTCGACCCACCGCCGATCCAACCCGTCCGGCTCGTTGCCCAATACAACCGCCACCCCGCCGCCCCCCGCGGGACGCTCAAACGTACGCAACGGCTGCGCGTCCTCGTCCAACGCCGCCGCCACCAGCACCATCCCCTGCTCATCTCGCAATTGTCTTAAGTCCTCTGCAAGTGTCGAGGAGCGAACAATCGGCAAACCAAACACCGACCCCATCGACACTCGGATCACCCGCCGGGCAAACGGATCGCAGCCGATATCGCTAAGCAACAGCCCATCCGCGCCCAACCCGTGAGCCGCGCGTGCAATCAGCCCCAGGTTCTCCGCGTTGCGTATCTCCGGCAGAACCACCAGCGTCCGCGCCAGCAGCAAAGACGCCACCGATCCACCAGCCGGACGCACCCCGCACGCCAGCACACCCAGGTGAAACGCAAACCCCACAACCTGTGAAACCAACTCATTGGGCGCGACGTAGACAATCGTCTCTTCAGGCACCGCATCAGCCCAGTCAGCCAGCCGATGCTCGGCGATCAACAGCGAAACCGTCTGGAACCCCGACGCCAACAACCGCCGAACGTTGTGCTCGCCCTCACAGACAAACAGCCCCGCCTCGGCGGCGAGTTGGCGGTCCTTCAGCGCGGTGTATGGCCGCAGCCGGGGATCGTTCACATCGGTGATAGGTATCACGTTGCCGGCCGTCTTAGTTCGCCTCAACTTCAACCGGGTCTCGGCCTTCAAGCATCGCCGCGAGCCGATCTCGCTGCGTCGACACAGCAGATTGGCCGTTACCATTGCCGTTGCCGTTCTCACCCGCAACCACGGCTACTAATGGCTCGGACGCTTCAGACGCGGCAGCAGGCTCGGCCTCCCCGACGGGCTCGGTGATAAGCCCGGCTTCCGGTTCACCCTCGGGCTCAGAGATGGTACCCCCCACAGCAACCTCCGCCGTGCGATCCCGCCTGGTCTGCTCCTCAACCGCCTCGTGAGAAATACGCCCGTCGTGGCTGACCTGATCGAACCGCACCGACACACGCTTGGATACGCCGCGCTCCTGCTGGGTGATCCCGTACAACACATCGCAGACCTGCATCGTCCGCTTGTGGTGCGTGATGATGATGAAGTGCGACACGTCCAGGAAACTCTGGATCACCTGCGTGAACCGCTCGACGTTCGCCTCGTCCAGCGCGGCATCGACTTCGTCCAATAGCGCGTAAGGCGACGGCCGGGTCTTGAAGATCGCCATCAATAGCGCGACCGCGGTCATTGTCTTCTCGCCGCCTGAGAGCTGGCTGATCGAGCACGGCTCCTTGCCCGGGGGCTTGGCCCGGATCTCGATCCCGGATTCCAGCACATCCACGTTGCCGTCTTCGTCCGGTTGGAGGAACAGGTCCGCACGCCCGCCGCCGAACAGCTTGCGGAACAGGCCGTCCTGGCCGGCAAAGTTTTCCTTGATCGTGTTGAACGTCTCTTCAAAACGCTTGCGGGAGTCGTCGTTGATCTGCTGGATCAACTTTTCAAGATCGGCCTTGGCCTGCGCGATGTCGGCGACCTGGTCGGCCAACTCGTCCTGCCGGCCCTCGAGCTGGTCCTGTTCGGCGATCGCGTCGACGTTTACCGTCCCCAGACGGGCGATCTTGCCACGCAGTTCGTTGATCTCGGTCTCGACCGTCTGCCAGTCGATGTCGAACGGGTCTGCCGGTGCGTCTTCCGCTTCACCGTCCACCCCGGCATCGGCCGCCGATGTATCGCCGTCGAGTGCTCGCAGCGCCGCCTGATCTTCCTCATCACCCCCGGCATCCACGTCGCTGGGTTCGTCGTGCGCTGACACGCCCTCCAACGCCAAGGCATAGGCTTCGCAAACGTCCAGGTCCAACTGCTCGTGACCCCGCTGGCGGACGCTGTCGGATTTGACCTCCAACTCGCGCTGGTGGACCTGGAGTTTGTGCAGTTCGTCGTCGGCCTGCTCGACCAGAGCCCGGTGAGCCTGCACCTGCGATTTCAGCTCCGCCAAACCGGCGTCGGCCTGCTCGGCCTTCCGCTGCGCCAACTCGCACTGTGTGATCAATCCGTGCAACTGTCGGTCGGCCTGTTCGGTCTGCTCGATGGCCTGCGCCTCGGTCCGCTCGAACTCGGCGATGCGCTCGTGGTATCCGCTTAACTGGTCCTCGATCAGCTGACGCTGACGGTCGACATCCGCCGAAGCGATCTCGACCTGACGCACCTGACGTTGCGCCGCCGCCAACTGCTCAGCGATCTTGCCCGACTCGACCCGCACCGCCGTCACAGTCTCACGCGCCGCCTCCGCTTGAGACGCTAACCCGTCGATCTGCGACTGGGCCGCGTCGATCCGCGCCTGACGCTCAGCCGAATCCTGCTCAAGCCGCTGCGCCTCGGTCTTATGGCCCGCTCGCTTCTCGTCGGCCTCCTTGAGCTGACGGTGGATCTGCTCGGTCTCGCCGGCAAGCACCGGCTGCTCGCGCTGAAGCCCGGCGATCTGATCGTCCAACCCCTCCAGCTTGCTGCCCAGCTCCGCCGACATCGACTTCGCTTCATAAATCGACTGACGCAGGTCGTTGCAGACCTGCTCGGCATGCGCCGCCTGGTCGGACAACTGCGAAAGCGCCTGCGTGTCTTTCGTGATCGACTCATCCAACTCAGCGATCTGGATGCGCAACAGCGACAACTCGCTTCGCCGGCTGATCAGCCCGCCCGCGGCGCCGCTTAGTGGCCCGGCAAAAACACGGCCGTCGGCCTCAAGCAACTCACCCGTCTGCGTCACGAACCGGCAGCCGTCGGGCATCTGCGCCCGCAGCTCCAACGCCTGCGTCAGATCCTCTACGATGAACGTCCTGCCCAGAAGCCGCCAGACGACCGGCCCAAGCCAGTCGGGGAACCGCACCAGGTCGACCGCCGCCGTCAGCTTGACGTACTTCCCATTGCCGACCTTCCGCATCTCGCTACCGACCTGTTTGGGAAGCGGCGGGTGATCCAGCGCGACGAACGTCACACGCCCCGCCAGCGATTCGACCGCCGTCTTCCCGCCGTTGTCTGAGCAGATGTCGTTGAGTTTATTGACGACCAGCGTCTGCTGATACTCGCCCAGTGCCGCCTCCACGACCGCAGCGCAATCCACATCCGTTTCCAGAAGCTCGGCGAGCAGGCCGCGGACAAAGCCGAAGGTGTTGCGGTCTTCCCCGTCACGTGCCGCGGCACGGGCGAGCACCGCCTTGACCGGGTCGGCCACGCCCTCCTGCTTGTCCTGCATCTCCTGGAGCAGGCCCCGGCGTGATTCGAGCCCGGAACGTTTTTCCTTGGCATCACCCAACCGCTGGGTCAGCCCCTGCTGCTCGGTATCGAAACGCTGCGCCAACTGGGTCTGCTGCTCGAACTGGACCGTCTCCTCTTCCAGCAACGACTTGACCTCGGCCCGCTTGGCGGTCGCGGCATCCCGGGAACTCAACAGCCTTTCAAGCTGCTCGGCCACGCTGCTGGCACGCTCGTTGAGCTTTTCACGGGTCGAGACCAGGCTGGTTTCAAAAGCATCCAGCGAGTTGATCTCGTTGTGAAGCTGCGACGTCCGCCGCATCAAGTTGATGATCCCCGCCTTGTCGTCCTCAAGCTGCGAACGCTTCTCGTTAAGCCCGTGCTGTAATTCGCGGTGTTCCTGCTGCGCGGTTTCCAGACGCGATTCACAGTCCCGCTGCTCATCGGCCAGGCGATCAACCAGCTCGGCCTGCTCATGCTGATCCGCACGCAGCTTCTCGCGGTTAGTGGTCAGCTCTTCGAGCCGATCGGTGTCGCGCTGCGTCTGGCGGCGGGCCTCTTCAAGCGACGAGCGTGCGAAGTTGATCCGCTGCTGCGCCTGCTCTTTCTGGGCTTGCTGTTCTAAACGATCGTGATCCAGCCGCTTCTGCTTGGCGAGGATGGATTGCTGCTCCAGTTCGGCGTCGGCGATCGCCTCCTCACGCTCATTCAACCCCCGGGCCGCGGCGGTGCGGTCGGCCTCGGCCTGTTCCAACAACTCGCTTAGATCACCCAGCTCCGTCTGCAGCTTGTGGTACTCCGCCAACGCATAACTGAGCTGCAACTCGCGGAGACGCGCGTTGTGTTCCTGGTACGACCGCGCACGCGCCGCCTGCATCTTCACGCTGCGTAGACGGCGCTCGGTGTCTTCAAGACGCTGACGCACCATGTCAAGGTTCCGCTCGGTGCGCTCCAGCTTGCGGATCGCCTCCTTCTTGCGGGCCTTGAACCGGCTGATCCCGGCGGCCTCCTCGAAGATCGACCGGCGTTCCACCGCGTTGGATTGCAGCAGCACGTCGACCTTCCCCTGCTCGATCACCGAGTAGGCGTCGGTCCCGATCCCGGTATCCATGAACAGCTCTCGGACATCCCGAAGCCGGACCCGCTGGCCGTTCACCAGGTATTCGCTGGTCCCGTCCCGGAAGAGCTGGCGGGTCACGGCGACGTCGTCCTGATCCAGCGCCAGGTGCCGTGTGCCGTCGTCCCGCAGGGAGTTGAGGAAGGTGAGGGTGACCGCAGCCATCCCGGAGGGCTTGCGGTTGGCCGAGCCGTTGAAGATCACGTCCATCATCGCCCCGCCACGCAGGCTCTTGGCGGACTGTTCGCCGAGTACCCACTTGATCGCGTCAACGATATTGGACTTGCCGCAGCCGTTAGGACCGACGATGCCGACCACCGGGGCGTCGAACGCGATCTCGGTCTTGTCTGCGAAAGACTTGAACCCCGCCAGAGTTACCTTGGCTAAGCGCATATGATCGACCTCCATG
>JAJDCV010000401.1 GCA_029260675.1 Phycisphaeraceae bacterium | reverse complement strand
CCCGCTGGTGCCGGATGATGTGCTGAATGCCGCGACCGACGGGCTGGACGCCAAGGGCGTGGACTGGCAATTGATCCGCTACGCCGGCGCGAAGCACGCGTTCAGCAACCCCAAGGCCGACACCTACGGCCTGCCCCCGGTCGGGTATGACGAGAAGGCCGACAAGCGTTCGTGGGCGCAGATGCGGGTGTTCTTTGACGAATTGTTTGCGAACGATACGGATCACGATTAATACTCTCGCCGATTATCTTAGGCCAATCCCCCGGCAGAGCCGGGGCTAAGGGTAAAGCGGCCGCCCATGAGTTACACAGAAGCCGTTAAATAAGCTACTCAAAACGAGATCTGCACCTGGCTGCGCAGGGTGGTCGAAGGGCCGCCCGATGCGCGTAAGCCTGCGCCGGTGTCGGTGTGAGGTAGGCCGTTGAAGGCGTGGACGACGTCGAATGAGAGCTTGGTGTTGTGGCCTCTGAGGAAGACGTTGGTGCCGAGGGTGATTAGTTGTGCCACATCGTCGTCGGTTGCGGTGGTGACACCGGTGGACTGCTTGAAGGCGACGCCGTCGGAGTCGACCCACTCATAGCGAGCGTAGAGATCGACCTTGTCGGGGATGATGAAGATGCCGCCCTGGAGGACGGCCCCCCACTGGTCGGCGTCGATGATACTCGGCGAGTCGTTGGACTCGATCTGTCGGCCGGTGAATGCGGCGAAGAGGTTCCAGCCGTCGCCCTCGCGGCTGATATCGCAGGTGTATTTGAGGATGTCGGGGGTCATGGTGCCGTTGCCGGTCTCGCCGCGGTCGAATTGAAGCGCGCCGCCCAGCAGCAGGCCGTCGTCCCCGGCCCAGCCGACGGTATCTTTGAACTGCTTCCAGTTGCCAAATATCTTCCAATCACCGCGGACACCGACGGCGTAGTCGGTGCGGTCGGCGTCGAAGTTGGTGTTCCAGCCCCAGGTCCCGTTGTGCAGCGAGAGGCGCAGGCGGGTGTCTTCGCCCTGTCGTGTGGCCTGGACGCCCTGGACATAGAGCGAGGTGAACAGCGAATTGACGTAAGACCGCTCAACCATCGGCTGGAGCCTGGCACTGGTCAGCCACTCTCGGCCGAACGGGGCCTTGAACTGTCCCGCCATCACCTCCCAGATGTCGTCGACCTTGTACTTGATGAAGGCGTACTCGAACCGGGCCACACCGGTGGATCGGCTGAACGTGGGCATGATCATGTACGACACGCGCGGCGACCCGATATACCCCGAAAACATCAGCGCCAGCCTGCGGGTCTGAAAGCCCCCCTCCTCGTCGTCGGCCGCGGCGGGTGCGTTGTTGTTGAGGTATCTGAACTGCGTGTAGCTGCAGATCTTCAGCAGGAAGGTGTCGGCGTCGCGGATGATGAAGCCGTTGTCGTAGTAGCAGGTGAATTCTTCGCTGAGTAGCGCGGCGCGGGTGTCGGCGTCCGAGAGGACTTCCCGGATCAGGGCCTTGACCTCCTCGCCCCGGCGCTCGTTAAGCCAGGATTGGTTTTTCAGTGACTGGACCTCCCGGATCTGGCGCTGTAAATCGTCCAGCTCGAGTTGCATGGTGTTCAGCCTGAGGTCGTCCGCCGCAGATGCGATCCCGTAAAACCCACAGACAAACACGGCCATGAAAACGCCGCAAGTCACCCTGAAATACCCCGAGACGATACCCATGCACTTATTCATGACGGAACCGCTTTTCCTTTTCTTGATTGTGAGAGCGCGGCCGGGCTCCTTTCCCGATATCGCGACCCCTAGCGCCGACGGGGCGGATACAACACAGATCGCCCGTCGTGGCTGTACATGAGTAGCAAACGCCGGACGAAAGCCGTCGAAGATCAGGATTAGACCCCGAGAAACAAGCTATAATCTACGCCCTGCTTTAGAACACTGGTTTCAGTTCGTCTATAGCCAAAATATAGGACACCCGCTATGCGTCAACGCCCCCGGTCTACTTCTTCACCGCTCTGCTCACCATGATCGGCCTGCATTATTTCGCACCGGGCGCGTACTGGCTTGAGGTGCCCTGGTGCTACCCGGTCTGGCCCCCATCGCCGCCGGGTTCGCTGTCCTCCTCTACGCTGCAGGCTTGTTCCGCAAACACAGGACCGCGATCAAGCCGTTCAAGGAATCGTCAGCCCTCGTGACCCAAGGCCTCTACCACTTCACACGCAACCCGATGTACCTGAGCCTGGTCATCGTGTTGTTCGGCGTCGCGGTCCTGCTGGGTTCGGTCAGTTGCCTGCTGGTCCCGCCTTTTTTTGCATGGCTGATTACCGTGCTGTTCATCCGGGTCGAAGAGGCGATGCTGACCGAGCGCTTCGGCGAGGCGTACCTCGCCTACCAGCAACGTGCCCGCCGCTGGGTCTGATTAAACCAGCCCGGTTCTGTCCTCCGGGCAAGCCCGACCCCCAAAACCAGACCCAGGATCAGCATATCCACACCCTGCTCGTGTCAGGCTAAATCTCTGCCAAAAATTGTGGTTTCACTGTCGCTTTCTGCTTGATATCCAGTGGGTACCCTGATATGTTCATCTAATGAACTAATTGCCTTTGGGCCAGATTCGTGCGTAGTGACATCTTTTTCGGAGGAGAGAGAACCATGGTCGGGAGACCACTGAAGTCCAGCGCCGCAGCCGTAGCGGCTTCATGCCTGATCCTGTCGCCTCATCTGGACGTCCAGGCGGCGGTGACTTTGAACACACACGCATTGGCCGGTAACACCGCGCCCGGCACCGAGCCGGGATTGGTCTTCAGCAGTTTCGGCCTCCCCGTTCTCGATAACGCCGGTAACACCGCCTTCATCGGCCGACTCGCCGGGCCGGGCCTGAATGGCTCAAGTGATCGAGGCATCTGGTCTGGGCACCAAGCCGGTTCCGTTTCACTGGTCGCACGCCGGGGTGACCCCGCGCCGGGCACGGAGCCGGGCGTGGTATTCAGCAGCCTGCACACACCCACGCTCAACGGGCCCGGGCAGATTTCATTCCGTGGTCACCTGATCGGCCCGGGGGTGAACCTCTCAAGAAACAAAGGCGTCTGGGTTGGCACCCCTAGCTCCCTGGCACCTGTGGCAAGAGCCAATGACCCCGCGCCGGGCACCGAACCGGGCGTGGAGTTCGATATATTTAGTTTCAGCTCTACCGACAACACCCTGCTGAACGATAACGGCCAGGCCGCGTTCTGGAGCCAGCTCGTCGGCCCGGGTGTCGATACATCAAACCGTCGCGGCCTGTGGACCCATGCGTCCGGCTCGACGGAGTTGATCGTGAGGGGAGGCGATCCCGTGCCCGGCGCTGATCCGGGCGTGGTATTCACTTCCCCCACAAGAAACAACTTTGTCATCAACAACACCGGGCAGGTCGTGTTTTCAACCGGCCTCACGGGCCCGGGGGTGGGTCTATCGAACAGCTCTTCTATCTGGTCCAAGTCCGTCGGTTCGACTCTGCAACTGGTCGCTCGTGACGGCGATCCCGCGCCTGGTGCTGGACCGGGCATGGTATACGGCCGCGGTCCGTTTCCATCCATTGAATCGGTCATAGGACCGTTCATAAACGATGCCGGGCAGATCGCGTTCCGCAAGTCAGTGATCCCCGCAGGCTCAAGCGGTTCAGGCGATAACGGTATCTGGTTGGGCGCCGCCGGTTCGATGCAACTGTTGGCGTTAGTCGGAAATGACGCGCCGGGCACCGAGCCGGGCGTGACGTATCAGGATCTCACCAGCGACCCCGTCCTCAACGGTGCCGGGCAAGTCGTGTTCAGTGGTCGGCTCATCGGCCCGGGCATCGACGCCACGAATGACCGGGGTATCTGGTTGGGGACCGACAGCTCTCTTGACCTGTTTGCAAGAAACGGTGATCCCGCTCCGCTGGGACCGGGGTTCACGTTCCTGGGGCTGGGCGAACCCATGATCAACGACGCCGGTCAGGTCGCCTTCATCGGCGGGCTCGCGGGCCCCGGCGTGAACACCACGAACGATTTCGCCCTCTGGGCGACCGATCCCGACGGCACACTGCAACTCGTCGCCCGGGAAAACGACGTCATCGACGTCAACGACGACCCCTTGGTCGACGACCTGCGCACGATCCTGACCATCCAACTCGCCGATGCCTCCGGCACCCAGGACGGACGGGGCACCCCCTTCAACAACGCTGGCCAGCTTGCCTTGCACCTGGGTTTCACCGACGGCAGCCAAGGCATCTTCATCGCGACGGTCCCCGAGCCGGGGTCGCTGGTGATGACCGTTGTGGGTGCGACGTTGGCCTTGCGTCGGCGGGGGTGAAAGGTCAACACACGGCTCAACCCGGACGGGGGGCTTAAGCCCGCCTTGCCGGGGAAAAGGTGTCCTTCGGTCAGCGTGCCTGGTGCGGTGATCGGGAGCGCATAACCTGCTACCTTACGTGGCTCATGGCACTCGTCAGCGTCGCAAATCTGGTGTTGAGCTTCGGCGATCGGCGGGTGCTGGATGGGGTGAACCTGACCCTCGAGGCCGGGCAGCACGTCGGGATGGTCGGGCGCAACGGCTGCGGGAAGTCCACGCTGCTGAAGCTGATCGCCAAGCGGCCGGGGCTCAAACCCGACAGCGGGCACGTGCAGTTGGCGCGCGGTGCCCGGGCGGGGTACCTCACCCAGGACCCGGACCTGAATCTTAACCACACCCTGCGGCAAGAGGCGGGCACGGCGCTGGCGGAGTTGTACGGGCTACACAAAGAGATCGAACAGGTCAGCCACGACATGGCTGAGGCCGGCGGCGATGAGCTGGATCGGCTGATGAAGAAATACGAGCAGCTGGAGATCAAGCTCCATGCTCTCGGCGGGTACGCGACCGATCACCTGGTCGACCAGATCCTCCACGGGCTGGGCCTTGCGGATGATGTGTTTGAGGTGAAGGTCCGGGACCTGTCCGGCGGGCAGAAGGGCCGGCTGGCGCTGGCGAAGCTGCTGCTGTCGCACCCGGACGTGCTGCTATTGGATGAGCCGACCAATCACCTGGACATCGCGGGCCGCCAGTGGCTGGAGGGTTTCCTGGCCACGTACACCGGTGCGGTGCTGATGGTCAGCCACGACCGCTGGGTGCTGGACCGGGTGGTGACGAAGATCTACGAAATGGAAGAGGGTCGGCTGGTCGAATACCCGGGGAACTACCAGCAGTACCGTGAGCAGCGTGCCGAGCGTCGGCTGTCCCAGCAGCGGGCGTTCGATAAGCAGCAGACCGCGATCAAGCAGGAGGCCGCGTTCATCGCACGGTACAAGGCCGGCCAGCGTGCCAAGCAGGCCAAGGGCCGGGAGAAGCGGCTCGACCGGTTCAAGCGCGACGATGCACTGGATCGACCGATCGAGTTCGAGACGATGAAGCTGCGGTTTAAGGTCGGCCCCCGTTCCAGCGACAACGTCATCATCACCCACGAGCTGGGGGTCGAGTACGACACGCGCAAGCTGTTCGATCATCTGAGCGTGACGATCAAGCGCGGCGACACGGTCGGGATCATCGGGCCTAACGGTGCGGGCAAGAGCACGGTGGTCCGCTGCATGCTCGGCGAACAGGAGCCGACCGCGGGTAACACAAGGGTCGGGTCGCAGGTCGACGTCGGTCATTACAAGCAGACGCACGAACACCTGGACCAGTCAAGGACGGTGATCGAGTACCTCCGCCCATTTACGACGAATCAACTCGAGCAGGAGGCGCGCGATCTGGCTGGGGCGTTCCTGTTCCCCGGCGACACCCAGGACAAACCGCTCAACGTGCTGTCAGGCGGTGAGCGCAGCCGGGCGGTGCTGGCGGGTCTGGTCGCCGGGGGACACAACCTGCTGGTGCTGGATGAGCCGACCAATCACCTGGACATCCCCAGCACCGAGCGGCTGGAGGAGGCGCTGCGTCGTTTCTGCGAGCCGGCGGCGGGGTATGGGCAGAACCGCAGCCCCGAGGGCACGCTGATCATCATCAGCCACGACCGGATGCTGCTGGACAACCTGGCCAGGCAACTGCTGGTCT
>JAJDCV010000400.1 GCA_029260675.1 Phycisphaeraceae bacterium | reverse complement strand
GGTTGGAAAGCAGGTAAAGCGAGGTGACGGCCGTGGCCAGGAGGATAAACGCGCCACGCAGGATGTATAGGATCATGGATGTCAGTCCTTATAGATGGGCCTCCCCGGCGAGATATATAACTAAAGCATACGCGCAAACCCGCCCGGGGCCAAGGGATTTGCCAGTGTATCGGGCGGTGGTTATGGTCACCGTTTCTTTGACGGGTAGGCGGCTTGGCCGCGGTGAGCCGTCGCGGAGACAGACGGCCGGGCCCGATGCACGGGTGGGCTTGTGAACCGGGTCAGGCCTTGATCGGAGCAGCCCTAAGCGGTGTCTGCCCGGTGCCGTCGGTGTCCTGGCCGTCTGTCCCCGCGACGAACATTTCAATCAACTCCAACGGCCGGCGGGGCCGATCAAGCCCACATAGGGCCGGATCAATCATGGGCGAAACTCCAACCAGCCTGAGGTGGACGTGGATCGAGTCGCTTGTCGTCCTGGGGGCGGCGTGGTGGGTCCTGTCCATCGTGCTGAGCCCCCAGCCCTACGTCGATGAGTACCTCCACGTCCTGGCGGCTCGGTCCCTGCTGGACAACGGGACCCTGTCGATCAACGGCGGTGAGCCATACACCCGGGCCCGGGCGTACACCTACGCGGTCGCGGCCTGCATGGACTGGTTCGGCGGCAATGAATGGGCCTCCGGGCGGCTGCCTTCATTGCTGGCAGGCGGTCTGCTGGCCATGTCGGTCTTCGCCTGGCTGCACCGGACCGTGGGCCGACGCGCCGCGTGGCTGGGCGCCGGCCTGCTGGTATTCACCCCCCACTTCATCACCTATTCGGCGATGATCCGGTTCTACATGCCACACATGCTGTTCATCTGGCTGGCGTGGGTCTGCGCATATGGTTTCATCGTGGGTCAACACGGCCGGACCGGCAGGCTGCTTTGGCTGATGGGGGGCTCCGCCTGCGCGCTGATGGCCGCCCACCTGCAGACCACCACCGCCATCGCCGCGCTGGCTATCGCCGTCTGGGCCGCCAGCGTCTTCATCGGGTACCTGTTGCACTGCGGAGCCGAGCAACGCCGTAAGGCCATCATCGGGTTCGTAGTTCTTCTTCTAATCGGTGTGCCCGTGTTCCTGCTGGGGCTGAAGCTCACCGGGGCCTTGGAGCACATATCTGAAAAACTC
Source organism: Phycisphaeraceae bacterium (assembly GCA_029260675.1). Classification (GTDB taxonomy): domain Bacteria; phylum Planctomycetota; class Phycisphaerae; order Phycisphaerales; family Phycisphaeraceae; genus JAJRRS01. The sequence continues at coordinate 3,441 of JAJDCV010000400.1, read as the reverse complement.
AATACGACGCGCGCATGGACCGAGTCGCACCGGTACGAGTACCAGTACTACCACCGGTTTTTCAACGAGTACTACCCGCTGCTGTGGGCGGCGTTCCCGGTCATCGCGGTGATCGCGTTGGCGACCCGACGCAGACCCGCCTGGTTCTGTCTGGTGTTGTTCGGCACGGCGTTCATCGTCCACTCACTCATGGCCACCAAGGGCAAACGGTACCTCTCGTACGCCTGGCCCTGCCTCTTCGCCATATGGGCGATCGGACTGGACGGGCTGTTGATCTGGTTGCGAGCGCAGGCCCAGGCGGTGATCGGGCAAGTATTCTCCGAACGCACCGCCTCGAGGCGCTCGGTGAGCCTGGCGATCGGGTGCCTTTTGGCCGGATCCGTGATCTTCGCCGGCACGGTCGCGCCTTCGTACAAGCACGGCCGGAAGATGCTCACCGGCGAGAAGCTCGGGCCTTTGGCGATGTCGGACTGGTTCCTGGCAGCCGAAACACTCAAGCCGATCGCAGACGAAACAGGCTACGTGGTGAGTTCGGCGCAGCCCAAGGCCATCTACCACATGGGCCGACTGGACCTGGGGCTGAGTGTCAGCCAATCTCAGGGCCGACCGGAATTCGCCCCGCATCCCAAGATGGGCCGGCCGGTCATCACCACCGCCGAGTCCCTCAGGCAGGTGATGGCCGAGCATCCCGCCGGGCTGATCGTGGTTGAGACAGGCCACCTCGGTTCACGGTCCTATGTCCCCCCGGAGGCCGCAATCTACATTCAAGAGCACACACAGCCGATAGAACTACCACAAGCTGCTGGAGTCACGGCCTTTCGATGGGGGCCGACCGAGCAAGGATTATCAGGCCCGGGGTTGCCATGACACGACGGAGAAATAATGCCGGAATCGAATAAACTCTTTGTCTGCTACATCCCCGGCATGGACCGACGGCGGGTGGACGAACAACAGACGCCTTATGTCCACGGCCTGCTGCAAGACTACCCGTCATGCCGACTTCGGACCATCCCCAGCACCGAGCTGACCCCCACGCTCCTCACCGGGGTCGGACCGGGCAAAAACCTGATCTGGCAGGTCAGCCGTAAAGACGTTGACCCGCTGACAACGATCGGCAAACTCCTGAACCTTCTGCCCGAGGGGGTCACCACAACCGCCCAGTGTTTCAAACACTTTATCGATAACACCTACGACCTGACCGCCGTCCCCTGGTGGAGGCGGCGTCAGTTCAACCTTCACCGGATGAAGTACACCCGCAGGGAGACCGATCCGAATTGCCTCAACGAGATCGGTGGCTACTCGTCGATCCTCAAAGAACTGGGCCCCGACGAATCCGGTTACGTCTTCTGTAAGCACTTCGTCGACATGGAAAAAGGCCTTAGCATTTTCCCCCGCGCGGGAAAGCGCCTGGACTTCGTCGAGTTTTACGGCTTAGACCTCTACTCGCACTGGCACCTGGATAAGATAGACAAGATCAACGATAAACTCCGCTACGTCGACAGTTTCGTCGAGCGACTGCACAAACGTTGCCGTGACGCAGGGGTGACGATGATGCTCCTGGTCGACCACGGGCAGGAGTTGATACGCGAGTCGATCAACATCCAGAAGCTGATCAAAAATAGTGGTGTCCCGCGCGACGAGTACGTCTACTTCTGCGAAGTCTCCGCGGTGCGATTCTGGTTCAAGACCGAACGGGCCCGCACCGCGATCACAAAACTACTGCAAGGCGTCGAACACACGGCCCTTCAGACCTACCAGCAGATGCACGACCACGGGATCTGCTTCGATGACCCGCGCTTCGGCGAACTCTACCTCTTCGCAAACCACGGGCACACCTTCTTCCCGCACGACTTCTACAACCCCTTGGCGAACCTCTTCCTGGGGCTCACCGACCGCTTGCTGCGGCCGCGCCTGCTTAACGCACGGCACCGCGGCAACCACGGCCACCTGCCCAATCACCCCGCCGAAGAGGGCTACCTCGTCATGGGCGAGCGGGACTACGACGTCACCCGTGAAACGATGGAAGTGACCGACTTCGCACCAACGGTGATGTCGCTATTGGGTCGACCACCCGCCGACCATATGAACGGGGCCCCCGCGGTCATACACGCCGGACCACCGGCCAGGCTGTCCGAGCCGGGGGCATGACCCACCATGCCCGGTGAGCCGACTCCGCCTCAACCCGGTCTGACAAAACATAAGCGACGTTGGGTCTTTCCAATGCGTGCCGCTATCGGCGTTACGATCCTGGCGGTGCTTTTTCTCAAGGTGCCGATCGCCGACGTAGGCCGATCGATCGCCACGGCTTACTGGCCTTATGTCCTGGCCGCGGCGGGCCTGACCCTCCTGATGCAAGCAGCAACGGCCGACCGCCTCAGACGGCTCTGCGACGCACACGGGCACGCCTGGTCCACCCCCGAGATCTTCAAGATCAACCTCGCCACACGCTTCTACGGGCTGTTCCTCCCGGGCGGCAACTTCACCGGCATCGCCATACGTTTCTACAAACTCTCCGGCGACCACAAGAATTACCTCGGCACCGCGGTCGCTCTGTTCTACGACCGCATCGCCGCTACGGTGACACTCTGCGCTCTGGGTGTGGTGTTCTGGCTGATCGAGCGGCCCGGCGGATCGTCGCAGACGCTCGCCGCGATCCTCGCGGCGCTGCTCGTGATGGTGACGGCGCTGTATATCCTGTTCAGCCAATCACCCGGGCCGTTCGTGTCGCGCCTCCGTGGATTCGTGGGTAAGCTCGGTGGTATCAAGCTGAACACGCTGCGCCAGGCCGTTAGAGAAGCGCGTAACCTCCCAGCCAGACAGACGGTGTTGATCTACTCCCTCTCGGCCCTGGCCCACCTCATGGGGGTCGTCGGCTGGTATCTACTGAGTTGTTCCCTGGGCCTGGAGTTGTCGTTTGTCACGATCGGCTGGGTCAGGTCCGCCATGATCCTGGCGACCATGATCCCGGTCAGTGTCGCGGGCCTGGGGCTGCGCGAGGGTGCGGCTCTGCTGCTGTTGACAGCCTACCCCGGTGTCCAAGAGCAAGACGCGCTGGCATTCTCAATTCTTGTATTCGCAGTCACCACCCTGATGGTCGGGTTGGCGGGAGGCCTGGTCGAAGCAAAACGGCTGTTCGCTCATAGCCCACACTAAGTAGACTGCGTATCGTGAGAGTTGTTAGCTTTTTATAACGCCTACACAGACCATTTTAGTTAAGCTCATAGGGGCTTAAGTATGTATGTGTATGCACCCCCTGGTCGATCACGCCGTGAAAATACAGCCCCATGTCAATTCGGGGGGTTTGGGGTGCGGGCGTATTACCGTGAAATACCGCAATCAGGCCAAAATATCTTGACACCCCGCGGGTTTACGGTGCATAATGTCACTATGTAGATTTCCATGCCGGGGCCTGCCACATCAAGGGGGCTGATCCCGGACGCC
>JAJDCV010000399.1 GCA_029260675.1 Phycisphaeraceae bacterium | reverse complement strand
GTTTAATCTTGCAGACATAAAAATTATGCGTGTAATCGGCTTGTAAAGTCTTTATACTGTGACTCATATAGCCTGGTGGTGGAACCGGGCATTACGCTATTCGATGGGGGGCATCATGGTTAGTCGGCTCGTAAAGAATCGTGGCGTTGTGGTTGTCTATGACCCACACCAGGAGGCGGTCCTGCTTCGGCGTCACGATAACGGGCGCGTGGAGACGCTTTATGGGGGCACGGCTCGTGAGTGGTTGGATTTTCAAACGACATCAGAAGAGGGATTTTCAGATGTTGATGTGCAGGCATCACTTCTTCGGGGAAGGTTTATCCGGTGGGATGATCCGGTATTGCCTGTCAGCGAAAATATCTACGACAGCGAGCGCCCGCAGATTAAAAAGCGTAGTCTGAAAGTTGTGAGGGAATCGTCTGACCTGATCGTTCTATTTAATACCGAGGCGATGTCGGCTACGAATCCGATCCTTGCGCTTAATCCATATGGTTCTCTTTGCTGGCGTCTGATCGAGACGGGCGTGGCGGTGCGGACGATACGGGAACGTGCTGTGATGGAGTTTGGTTATGACTGTGTGGTACCGCTTATTGGCCGGCTAAAGAAGCTTGGTTTTTTAAGTACGCGGGAGATTAAGTGGGAGCCGGTCCACGAGGGTTGCCGTGATCAGACCGAGCTGCATCCGCCGACGGTCCAGGCACGGATCCCGCGGAGTGCGGTGCCCTGGTACTGTTTGTGGGAGATCACCAAGAAGTGTGACCTGCGTTGCAATATCTGCTACCTCGATGAGTTTGCTGACCGCGGCATGTCGCTGGATAAGGCCGAGAAAACCGTCGACAGCATCCTCGAATTTGGCGTGCCCTATGTCTGCTTGCTCGGGGGCGAGCCTACGTTGCGTCGTGATTTGCCGAAACATGTCCGCAGGCTGCGCGAGGCGGGCGTGTATGTGAAGACCATTTCGAATGGGCAACGTAGTTCGCACCGCTCGCTGCGGTCTTTACAAGAGGCTGGCATCAATCAGATCGAATTTAGTTTTGACGGCTTGTCTGCGGAGATGCACGAGCGTTCTCGCGGGGAGGGTAGCTTCAAACTTGCGGCTGAGGCGGTGAAGGAATCTCGCGCGCTGGGTATCCCCCGGGTGGGGATGGTATTGACGGTCCATGAGCAGAATCTTCACCAGGTGGACAGCCTGTATTCATTTATGGAATCGCTGGGGGTTACGGAGTGCTATATCAGCATCTTCAAGAAGACCGGTATCTATGGGGGCCAATCGTCATTCGATCCGCTATCGGTGTCTGGCAAGCGGGTGCTTGAAGAGCGGGTTCAGGGGCTGCGTGAGGATCATCCGGAGATCACGATCGCCACGCCGGGCGATTGCTCGTGTGGACGTACCAGCCTGGTGATCGGTGCGAGCGGGAGCGTGAGGCTGTGTACGTTTTCGACGCATCAAATCGGCGATGTGACACAACGGCCGTTGCGGGGTATCTGGCAGAGCCTTCCGATGCTGCCAGTTACCGCAGGGCCGCTGGGATATTGTAGCGCTACAGCCATGAGTAAGTCTTTGGTGTCGATCGGTACAGATGACGGATAGAGCACGTCATACCCATCCCACATCATGGCTATGCGTTGATCCGTGGCACCGTGCCCACGTTCAAAGAACGTGGGCTTCGCCTGGTCATGGCACGGCATGAATATGCGGTGTCTGCGGATATATATCCGCGGCGGTGACGAACCGTGTTCTACCTATGGGTTGGGGATGCCTTCGAGCGGCGAAGCGTTGTGATGCACGCGGTGATGAAGAGGGTTGTGGTGGCGGGTTCGGGGACGTTGATAATTGGAGGAGGCGGTGAGCCCGCGTTCCAGTTGCCCAGGACCCAGTTGAGGTCGTCGATGCCGACGAAGCGGTCGCCGTTGACGTCGCCGGGGGGGAAGTTGGGGAAGGCGGCGGTTGCGTTCCAGTTGCCGAGGACGGTGTTGAGGTCATCGATGCCGACGAAGCCGTCGGTATTGAGATCGCCTGCGAGTGATGTGATGGTGAAGGGGACGTTCTGTTTGGTGAAGGGCTGAGGGATTGAGGCGGTGTCTGTCAGGGCGGTGCTTGGGCCGAGGTCGAAGTTGCCTTGTCCGATGGGTGCGTTTGTGTTGATGGTGAATCGGAAGAACTGCAGGTCACCGGCGTGGTTTGAGACCTGGTCTGCCTGGTTGACGAGCCTGCCTGTGACGGTGCCAGGCGGGGAGAAGAACTCGAAGACCATGGGGTTGCCTGAGAAGAAGTCGCGGCCGGGGTCGGGCTTTCCGAAGGCGGTGCCCAGGCCACCTGGGATGAGTGTGGCGTAGGGTGGTAGGAAGAAGTCGTGTTGGGTGCCCCAGGTGAGGTCGCCGTTGAGTCCGGTGTTATCTGCGAAGACCCATGCGGTGTAGACGGTGTTGCCGTCGGCGACGAGGACGTTGGGCTGGGCGTAGGTGCCGATGACGGCGTTTGCAAGTATTGGCACGGGTGTGGCGGCGATCGTTACGGCCAGGGCCGACCCCATCGCGCATAACCACGATGCCCGATCGATGTAAAGGCGTATTCTCTGCATGGTTTCTTCCCTCCCAAGGTGAACGTGGATCCGATCCGGGAGCGCGTGTCAATACGTTAGCCGTGGATATGGTCCCCACCAACGGCTCACAAACCACCCCGTATTATGAGGATTTTCACGGGCCCTGACAAGAAAAATCTGTTCGGGATGAACAGTTAATCCCTGAATCCGATCTAACGACGCGGTGGCAGCTATATTGAAAGTCTACCGAGCCTTTCATAAATCCTGCCGCAGACCCCACTGAAGCACCGAAGCGGTGCATTTGTGGGCCTTGGATGAGTGAATCCCAGGGTTATGTTTCCAGGTCAGGTGGGTCTGTACCGGGCGGGTTTTGGTTGATCGGGGTTGTGTGCCCCCTACCCCCCCCACTGTTTCAATAGCTGGGGGTAAGAAAAAACCACGCGCCTCGGGTCGTTGACCCGGGGGGCGTGGTAGGAGGAGGATGCAGTGTTTGAGTCGGGTGGGCACCAACTCGATGCGGGGTCTTGCGTGCCCGCATGTTTCATCCACCTGTCTATACGCCGGGGTGCGGGGGCGGGTTCGGGTCAGGCGGAAATAATTCCGGTTGTCCCGTGAGCCCATGCATACTCGGCGGCGTGTCGACCGGTCTTGTCCAGGAAGGGCGCGGGTGTGGGAGCCCGCCAAGGCGGTCGACGGTTTTTACAAGCAGCGAAGGTGTCCGCCTTCGTGGCCGGCGTTCGTCAGGTTCTGTGCGCGGTAGCGTAGCAACCGATCACTGATGCGTCTGACAATCCCAGTTATCCGCGCTGATCCGTCCTTGAATCTTGCGGGCTGAGTAGCCGGTCATGTTGGACGGACTGAATCCGTTCATTGACCTCCGCTGGTGCTGGGGCAAATCCATATTCGTCGTGGGGGATTCGCCGCTGCTTGTTGCCCGAGGGTGTGTTGATCGGCCTGATCGACTTTCACCCCGGGCGGGTGTTTCATTTTATTTTGGGTCCCCTGTCGTTGATGAGTGCGTTCGGATCCTTCCGTATGTTTTACCGGCGTCGCATAGCCAGCCGGGGGTTCATCAGGATGTCGGGCTGATCTTTGAGTTTGCGTTCCAGGTGCCCGTACCATGCCTTGCGGTCGCGGACCTCCAGGTGGTCTTTGACACCGATCAGGACAACTTCCGAACCCAGTCCCGCGCGTTCCAGCAGGTTGCTCGGGAGCGTGACACGTCCTTGCTTATCGAACTCCACCGATTTGGACAGCGAATAGAAGATGCGCTCGTATTCGAGCAGCTCATCGGGGTCCATCTCGGAATGATCCAACTCATCCGCCCGCTGTTCATAGCCTTTCTCCGTGTAGAGGCACAGCGTCCCGTCCTTGGCGAGCGTTACATAGAGGAAGACCGACCCGTCGTCATCCATGCCGGCCGAACGTTTAATCCGCGTTCGGACTTCGGCTGGGATCGCAAGACGGTTCTTCGTGTCGATCGTGTGGTCATAGGTTCCAGTAAATACCAAAGTGGGACTCGCTCAAGGACGAGGGGATGATAACCCACTTGGCCTCACTCCTCAACACAATTCCCCACCCCTGCTCGTATTTTCTTTAAAAAATCTTTGAGGGCTCGTTTACTGGCTGTCAGGCAGGATTGTAGGGAGAGTCTCCTTGGCGTTAGACTGGATAACGACAGGATACCCACGGGTTGTGCATTTGGGTATAGGTTTACTTTGGGTATAGGTTTACCAGGACTTTTGTTGACTTATTTTGCAGCGGGCCGGGGATGTGCAGGCGGTCGCGCCGGGCAAGCCGTTCGTGTTTCAGACGGACTGGCGCAGCGGTTTGGCTTGGGGGATGCGTAGATGGAATGTGGTACCTTTGCCGGGTTCGCTGGTGTAGCTGACCTGGCCACCGGCGTTGTTGATAAGGGTTCGGCAGATGCTTAGGCCGAGCCCGGCACCCTTCTGATCTTGACGTCCGGGTGTCGGGTCGTGTGTGCTAAAGGGCTCAAACAGATGTTCTGCGATCTGCGGCGGAACCCCCCCACCCGTATCTGACAGATCGATACGAACGGTATTATCTACAGATCGGGCACTTATTTTCAGCTTTCCGCCGCCCGATGCCATCGCTTTTTTTGCGTTCAGGATCAGGTTTAGCAGCACCTGCTCCAAGCCGATCTGTGGCATCGCGACTTCAACATCTTCAAAGTCACGGACCAGTTGGATCGCGTCGCTTTCGAGACTTCGGGCAAGGCAACCAAGTGCCGAGTCGACAGCCTGCTCTAGATGGGCGCGCGATGGGCTGGCGCCTTCACGGGAAAAGCCAAGCAGTGATGACGAGATGTGTGCTGCGCGCTGGGCCCCCGCCAGGGTTTTTTGTAAGGCTTTATGACTCAGTTCGGGATTGTCCGGATTCGCCAACGCCAGTTGGGTGTACCCGATCAAAGGCGTCAGGATGTTATTCAGCTCGTGGGCGACCATGGCTGACAGCGTCCCCAGGGTGGCAAGGCGTTGGATGTGCTCGAGCCCCTCTTGGGCCTGGCTGAACTGCTCTTCGAGTATCCCCAGCCGACCTAACAACTCCTGGGTATGAGCCAGTTTCATGGGATCGTTTCGGAGAGGGTCGTGCATGGTTTGGGCCTTGTACAACCTATCGGGTGAAGATGGAGGCCACCTCATACGGGAATTTCCAGGGTCCTATAAATCGACACACCCGATAAATTAATAAACGTATAAGTATCAAAGTAATACAAGATATATGGGTAGTATTATCACGGAAATATTGACTGCTTGGGGGTTTGAATGAATAGATGAACATTGTTCATTGGTGGTTTCGATGCCTTGGCGGTTGAGGTTCTTAGGCTCCGCTTGGTGTGGGTTGTAGATGGAAAGGCTTGTTCCACGTGGAACCTGCTGGAACGGGTGCGGGCGGAATAGTGGGTCCGATCGATCGGCATCTGGCGGTGGTCGTTCCACGTGGAACGTGGGATAAAGGCGGGGCCCGGTTTGTATCAGAGTGCGCGGTTGATTGGTTGCGGGCGCAGTTGGTGTGGGTTGCTGCCGCACTTCAGCTCGGATAGGCGGTCGGGCTTGGATTGGTGTTTGGCGGGTCGGCGTATACACTGTCCAGAAGTACTCGTCATCTCACACCCAGACACGGAGGTCGTTGTGGCTACTAATAAGAAGCGTTCGCCCAGGCTTGGACGGGGCCTTACCAGCTTGATGTCCAGCCCGGTTCTGGTTCAGCCCCCGCAGGTGCCTGCAGCCGAAGCGGCGGCCGTAGAGTCTGAAGTCTCAGAAGCGGGGGGTTTCACTGATGCGACCGCTGACAGCCCTGTGGGCACAGTGTCTGCGGGAAAAGCCTCCACCGGCCGGAGGTCGGGCAAACCAAGCCTTTCCCCCCCACTTCCAACCCAGGAGCAGGCGGGCCTGACCTATCTCCCGGTCGAGAGTCTCCAACCGAATCGCCACCAACCCCGGCATCGATTTGATGAAGCCAGCCTCAAGGGCCTGGCGGATTCGATCGCATCGGAAGGCATCATGCAGCCGATCGTGGCTCGGCCTTGTGGTGATGGGGTCGGGCGTTACGAGGTGGTGGCGGGAGAGCGGCGCTGGCGTGCGGCACAGCTGGCAGGCCTGGTCAAGATGCCTGTGATCGTCCGCAACCTGACCGATCGTCAGATCGCTGAGTGGGCTTTGATCGAGAATCTGCAGCGAGAGGATCTCAACCCGATTGAAAGGGCGGAGGCATTTTCCAGGCTGATCGAGCAGTTCGGCCTTAGCCATGAAGAGGCCGGTGCTCGTGTCGGGATGGACCGATCGAGCATTTCGAATCATCTCAGGCTGCTGGGATTGGCCGACCCGGTCAAACAGCTTATCAGCGAAGGCCTGCTCTCGATGGGCCAGGCCCGGGCCCTGGCAGGGTTATCGGACGTTGCGCAGCAACAGATGCTGGCAGAGCGCGCGGTCCGGCAGGGGATGTCGGTCCGCGAGGTCGAGTCTGTGGCACGCAAGCTAACTGCGGGGGCCTCGCTACCCAGCAAGACTTCACGCGCGGCCAAGGCCCCGTTCCTGGCGGATCTTGAGAAGCAGATCGCCGAGCAGTTGGGGACGAAGGTTCAGATCCGCTCGGGTCGGAAGAAGGGCTCGGGCACCTTGAGCATCGAGTTCTATACGCTGGATCAGTTCGATTCGCTGGCCAGCAAGCTGGGTGTGCGAACAGATTGATCGTCTCGGCCCAGCAAACACCACTTCTGGTTATATATCCTTATATATCAAAACATACACATTGACCACACACGGATGTTAGTTCATTTTTTGCATGAATTTTATTGATTAATCTTCGTGTGGCAGGCATAATACACAGGTGAGAACCCCTGCGGGAACATCGTGATATTTTAATGGAATCATGCTTGATGTCTCGCGCAGAGTGGTGATGGGGTTTTAAGTGATTGGTTGGTTGTGCCCTGTCGGGTTCGGCTGGGTTTGATGTGTTCAGAGGGGTTGGATGTGTGTGGGCTGATATTTGGGGCGACTGTCATGTTAAATGGCACACTAAAAACAGGAAGCCCGCGCCGGACTACTGGCAAGGCAGGGGGTTTTACCCTGATCGAACTGCTGGTGGTGATCTCGATCATTGCCTTGCTGGTGGGGATTCTGTTGCCCGCGCTGGGTGCCGCACGCAGGTCGGCGATGGCGATGAAGTGCGCCTCCAACCAGAAGCAGATGGCGACGGCGTGGTTCGCTTACGCGGTGGATCACGAAGGCGTCGCGGCGGGGAGTTCTTACAGCTTCAGGCTGGCAGGCCAACCGATCCAACACTGGTACGTCACGCTGTTTCCTTATTACGGTGACAACCCGGAACTGATTCAATGCCCGATTGCGCCTGAGCCCAAATCGTTTTCTCTCAGCGCCAATAATTTTGGGGACGCCACGCATTCCTGGTTGCCGGCCGGCGCAAATCTGCTGACCGCGACCGAAGATAACTATGGCGGCTTTGCATACAACAACTGGCTCGAAAATGAAATACCGAACTCGATGAAAAGTAGGATAGCGGGCAGCGTTAGCAACTATGACAGCGACAAGAGCCGATACCAGCTCGATCGCGGGATCGACTCGCAGGTGAGTACCGCCCAGACGCCGCTGTTCGGCGATGGGGTCTGGGCGGACATGGGGTGGGCGTTGGAGACAGACCTTCTACCGTTTAGTTTTGAGGCCCCGCCGGGGTATAGCACGGGTGGTTACCTCAAACGGATGAGTGTGAACCGTCACAATATGGCGATCAATGTCGCGTTCCTTGACGGGTCTGCCCGCCGAGTGGATATTTTTGATTTGTGGTCGCTGCATTGGCATGTGGGTTGGGATGCGGAGGAGCCGCCCGGTTCGCAGTAAGCGGTGTCTTGCTCAAATGAGTGCCTGCCTCCTTAGATAAAGCCCACGTTCAAAGAACGTGGGCTTCCTTGGCATAAGCTGGGACCAAACTGATTTACTGTGGGCCGAGTGGGGCGGTTGTGTCTCACGCGGCGACGGCGGTGGTGGCGAGTGTTGAGAGTGCTTTGCCGAGGTCGGTCGGTGAGAGGCTTGCGGTGGTGATGCCAGCTTCGGTGACCGATTTTGGCATGCCGTAGACGACGCAGGTGTCCTGGTTCTGTGCCAGGATGGTGCCGCCTTTTTCGTGCAGTTCTTTGCCCCCGACCAGGCCGTCGGCGCCGATGCCGGTGAGTACGATGGCGAGTGTTCTAGCGGCGGTAGCGTTGGCTGCGGAGGAGAAGAGGGCATCGACACTGGGCCGGTACACGGCATCGGCGGGCTCGGCGCTCATGCGTGCTTCGAACTTACCGGGGCTGAGTTTGTGGACATGTATGTGCATGCCGCCGCGTGCCAGGTAGATGTGCCCGCTCTCGATGGTTTCGCACTCTTCCACGTGCTTGACACTCAGTTCGCATAACTTATCAAGCCGTTCGGCCATGGATCGGGTGAAGATCTCGGGCATGTGCTGTGCGACGACGATGGGGACGCGCGTTGAAGCGGGGAGTGCCGAAAGTATGGTTTCCAGGACGGGCGGCCCGCCGGTGGAAGATCCGATGCACACCAGGTCGAACTGTGCAGAGCGGAACTTAGGCACGGCTGTTTTGGCCGATGGGGTTTTAAGTGCGGCGGATTTGCGGTGAGGATTGGACTGCGCCAGAGCTTTGACAATGCGTATGAGCTTGGTCTGCATCTTGCTCATGTTCAAGGAGAAATTCGACTGGTCCTTAGCCAGGATGTCCGCTGCACCGAGTTTCAGGGCTTGGAGCGAAGCGGTCGAGCCTTCGGTGGTCAGCGAACTGAGCATCAGGACCTGGGTTGGTGCGGTCCTCATGATGTGCCGAAGCGCGGTAAGCCCATCCATCTCGGGCATCTCGATGTCTAGCGTGATGACGTCGGGCTTGAGCGACTTGGCGAGGTCGACCGCTTCCCGTCCGTTCTGTGCCACGCCGACGACTTCGATATCGGGGTCGGCCGTGAGCATGGTGCAGACGGCCCGTCGCATGAAAGCAGAATCATCAGTTACCAGCACGCGCATCGAATGTCTCCGGAGGGTTGTGTCATGTACGTATGTCAGCAGAAACGGTCTTTGACTTTAGTGCCTTGCGGGGACCGGTCACGCGGCGTCCCTTCCAGGCCGGAGTGCCTGGGTGTCCGTGACCTGCGCCAGTGGGCAGGGGGGGGCATCCCCCTGTCGGAACACGAGTTTGTCACCGCTTTCGAGGTAAATTTGTGCTGGGCCTTCGATCTCGGTTGTGATCTTGTGACGTAGCTGGCCACAGATCAATGTGACGCCGTGATTGACCATCCGGTGGATGGTAAGGCTGACACTTCGCCGTTTTTCGATTTCCTGTGTGACGCTGTCCAGTGTCCGCTGGGCTTTTTGCAGGCTGGCGTTGATGATAGACAGCTCGCATATGATTTCGGTCTGTCGTTCTTTGTCGGTGGCGGTCATCCGGCCCTTGGCGGACATCTTGTTGATGATGTCTTGCTCTTCGGTGAGCTTGTCCGCGTCTTTGGTGAGGGCTTGGACCATCGCGTCGAGTTTTTCGGCGAAGGGGTCCAGCCTGGGTACGGAGCCGATGACCAGGCTGGTTTCGACCCCCGCGCCGCTACCGAGAGTCCCGATATTGATTTTACCGGTGGGCGTGAGCCTCCCACCAATGATCGATCCATGAGGCGAGTTGATCCCCCCGTCGATGGTCAGCTCGCAGTTGATGACCTCGCGGTCCATGCACAGGTCTTGATTGATGTGGCCCTGCACGTTGTCCAGGTACTTGCCTCTTAGAGACCCGCCGACATATGCGTGGCCCTGCTCTCTGCCGGCAAAGCCGCCCGTGACGATCAGGTCCTTGCCAGTTTCGATTGTGGCGGCCTCGACCAGGCCTTTCACTTCTACATTGCCTGTGGCCTTGACGATAAAGCAGTCGCGAACACCCTTGGCGATGGCGATATCACCATCGAAGTCCAGGTTCCCGGTAGAAAAATCTACGTAGTCCCTGATCTCGATTTTTTTGCGTATCTGGGCCTTGCCTGCTTCGCGGTAGAGCACGCCGTCCTGCTGGGCTATGAGCGTGCCGTCTGCGCGGCGCATGAGTGATTCGTCGATCTGTAATGGGTAGTCTTTTCCGGTTTTGGCGGGGAGGGTGTTGCCGGTGATGTCTCGGCCGTCCTGGCCGAGTACCGGTGGATGAATGCGCCCGACCTGGTCCCCGGTCTCGACCATCACGAAGGCGCAGCGGTTGTAGTGGGAGACGGTGTCCTGGTCGGATCCGGTATCCGTGTTCGAGGCGTCGTCGCCGCCGTTTTGTTGATCGTCCGCGCTTGGTTCTTTTTCATCGACGAACCACTGGACAGATCCGTCGGTCCCGTTGACGGGTGGCTGGGCGCAGGCGATGTCGACGGAGACGGTCTGGTCGCCCTGTGGCTTGTTCCGGGTAAGTTCTTCAAGTGCCTGCGTGGTGAAATCGGTGACTTCGACACCTCTGCCCCGGATAATTTCCTTGAGCAGGGGTGCGGTCAGCATGGCGGGGTCATAGCCGGGCGTGATGACCAGTTGTGCCGACAGTTTATCGCTGGCGATGACCACCGACGGCGACGTCTCTTGTGCGGCAGCAGCCATTTGATAACTCCGACAGGTCGGGCGGCACCGGGGCGAGGCAACGGATTAGGCGGCGATGCGGGACAGCGTTTCCTTGATCCGTTCGCCGAGAAGGTCGGGAGTAAACGGCTTGACGACGTAGTTATTGACGCCGGCCTTGATCGCCTCGACCACGCGGGACTTTTCGGCCTCGGTCGTGACCATGATGACCGGAGCCTTGTTGCCCTGTTCGCGGAATTTTTTCACGAACGTCAGCCCATCCATATTGGGCATGTTCCAGTCGACCAGAAGCAGCTCGGGCTGGAATGCGCCGACCTTGGACAGGGCGTCCAGCCCGTCACACGCTTCTTCGAGGTCGGTGTATCCCAGCTGGGTCAGTATGCCCTTCTGGATGTTACGCATCGTCTTGGAGTCATCGACTAACATGACCTTCATCTTCGTTTACTCCTGGGAGTGCACGGCCCGTATGGCCGCCGCTCCTTACATTGGATTAATTGGTTTATTCGTTTGCTAATTTACTTGGCGGTAGCCGGTGCATCGGCGTTTTGACGGATAGAGACCTCGACGTTGAAGGCGCCGCAGTCTGATTCACATGGGATGCTGATGGCGACGACATCCTTCCGTCCATACACCTGGTGGCTCTGCCCGACGACGACTGAGGGGCATGAGATGGTGACGTCTTTGCCGGAGAACTGGGCTTTGGCGCCGCCGGAGACCATGTTGACCAGTTCGCCGACGGCGTCGGCGAAGTCCTCGTCTTCGGCCTCAAGTTCCGTGCCGGTGAAGATCGCCACCACGCGTGTGGCGGTCGCGGTCGGGAAGCTCAGGACGACGGAGCCCTCGACGTCACCGGACATGCCGATGATCGCCGAGACGTCGTGCCCGGAGTCGCCTGGGTGTTTGAGTTCTGGCTGCCCGATCTGCACGGGCAGTTGGAGCATCGTTTCAAACACATTCTGCACGGATTTTACAAACGGTATGATATAGGACTGGTCCACGGCAAAAGTCTCCTTGGTTACTAGGCGGCCGTCTTTGTCTCGCTGCTGAATGACGAGGTGCTGTTGCGTATGAGTTGGACGACGTCGAGGATGAGGCACACCTCGCCATCCTCCTGGATCGTGGCGCCGCTGAACGGGCCACCCTGTGTAAATGAATCGTCCAGTGGTTTGATCACGATCTCCTGCTGGCCGACGAGTCTGTCAACGCAGAGCCCGACCCGCTGCCCACCGACTGCGACGACGACCGCGAATCGCCCGCCGTCTTCGATCGGGGGCTCGTCCAGGCGCTGACGCATATCCACCAGAGGGAGCACGATGTCCCGCAGCCTCATTACCGGGTGTCCCGAGACGCTCTTGACCTCTTCGGGCTCGGGCCGGACGATTTCGACGATGCTTTGCAGGGGTATCGAGTAGACGTGGTCCCCGACGCCGACCACCATGGCGGGCATGATCGCGACGGTCAGTGGGATCAGGATCTCGATCGTGGTTCCCTGGCCCTTCTTGCTCATGACATTGATGGTGCCGTTGAGCTTGTTGATATTTGTACGGACGACGTCCATCCCGACGCCTCGGCCTGAGAGGTCGCTGACCTGCTTGGCGGTGGAGAAGCCTGCGCCGAAGATGAAACCAAAGACGTCTTCATCGGCGAGTTGTTCGAGCTTCTCGGGCGTGGTCAGGCCCTTCTCGATTGCTTTTTGTCCGAGGACCTCGCGGTCCAGGCCCTTGCCGTCGTCGGTGATGGCGACGCGGACGTGGCTGCCCTGGTGCTCGGCTTCGAGGTGGATCGTGCCGGTTTCGTTCTTGCCGGCGGCCTTGCGGTCTTCGGGATTCTCGACGCCGTGATCGGAGGAGTTGCGCAGGATATGAACCAGGGGGTCGGCCAGCTGCTCCAGGACGCTCTTGTCGACTTCTGTATCCTTGCCGACGATCTCGAGGTTGATTTTCTTGTCGGTCATCCGGGCCATATCACGGATGACGCGCGGGTAACGGTCGAACAGCTTGGCGAGCGGCTGCATCCGGGTCCGCATCACACTGACCTGCAGCTCGCTCATCAGGTGGTCCAGATCCCCGGCGGCGTCGGAGAAGTCTTCCGCGGTTTCGGGGGCGATCGGAAGGTCCTTGATGTTCCGTGTCAACGCCAGCACACGGTTTTTGTTTAGCACCAGTTGTCCGACCAGATTCAAGAGCGACTCGAGCCGGCTGACTTCGACACGGATGGTCTGCTCGGCGACGGGCTTGGCCGTAGATCGTGAACCAGTATCCTTGTCGGTTTTCTCGGCGGCCTTGGCTTCTTCCTTCTTGGCGGGCTGCTTGTCTTCTGATACCTGTGATCCCGGTGCGAGGGCATCGGTAGTTTCGGCGGGTGCTGGTGAAGCCTCCACCTGTGGCTGTGAGGCAGCACCGGCCTGTTCCTGTATCACCCCGTCGAGCACGAGAAGGGCCTGTACGTCGCCTTGGTGTTGTCCCTTAACCTGCGGGTCGATCGAGCCATCCTCTGCGAGTTGGGTCAGGCGTGCACAGAGTGTTTCCAGTGGCCAACTCAAAGCCCGTTGATCGTTCAGGGACTCCGCCTGTTGATCGATCAGGAATTTCGCGGCCTTGATACGGATCGTGATTTCCTGGATCGACTCGTGGGACGAGTCGTTGAGCTTGAGGGCAACGGAGGCGAGCACCTTGATCAGCGAGGTCAACTCGTCCAGCTCGAAGAACTCAGCGGTTTTCTCCATTTCTTCGCAGACTTCGGCGAGGTGGCTTGCGGATTCCTCCCTCGTCGCGTCGTTGCACAGGCCCTCTACCGCTTCACCGATCTGCTTGGAGGCGTCCTGGATATCGGTAATCATGAACTCCAGGAGGTCGATCTTCTGGGGGCCGAGATTCAGGGGGGTTCCGGGTTTGGAGTCGTCGGTGTTGGCTTCTTGGTCTGGGCCTTGCGTGTCATCGGTAGAGCCCGTGCCGGTGGGTTGCGAGTCGGGTGCTCCGGCTGTGTCTGTCTTGCCCTCGGCGATAGCGTGGAGTGTATCGATCAGCTCCTTGGGGCCCTCATGCGCCTCTTCGCCTTCGGAGAGTTGGTCAATCATCCCCTTGACGATGTCGGAGCTCTGCAGAAGCGCGTCCATGACCTCTTCGGTGACGTCTACCTCGCCTTTGCGGAGACGGTTGAGTGTGTCCTCGGCGGCATGTGCAAAGGTGGTTACGGCGGTCAGCCCAAGGAAGCTGGCCGCGCCCTTGATGGTGTGCAGGGCGCGGAAGCATCCATTGCACAACTCCTGTGCTTCTTCGGGTGAGCCCGCGGCCTCCAGGCGGACCAGATCGGCATCGAGCTGTTCGATCAGCTCGCCCGACTCGGTCAGGAAGTCCTGCATCAGGCTTGGATCCATGGCGTCAAATGACACAGTCGGTTACCTTTCTTAAGCGCCCTTCTTGTACGCAAATCCCTGCGGCAAGGGCAGTGCCTCGAAGCTAACGTCTAGATTCCTCAGCGTCTCGCTGTGGCCGATGAACAGGGTGCCGTCGCTCTGTAGCTGCTCGTGGAACAGCTTGGCACAGTTGTTTTTCATGGCGTCGTCGAAGTAGATCATGACGTTGCGGCAGAAGATCACGTCCCAGGCGCCGAACCGCTTGGCGGCCAGGCGGTCTTTGAGGTTGAGTTTCTCAAAGTGGACCATGCTCTGGATCGTTGGGTCCAGCTGATACAGGCTGCCGTCCTGCTTGAAGTATCGGTTGAGCACCATCGGGTTGACGGATCGGATCGAGTAGTGCGGGTAGTTTCCGCTCTGCGCGGTCATCAGCACTTTCTCGCTGATGTCGGTGCCCAGGACCTCGATCTTCCAGTCCGAAAGCCGGACGCCCAGTGAGCGGTGTATCTGGATCGCCAGGGTGTAGGGCTCCTCACCGCTGGAACACGCAGCGGACCAGATCCGAAGTGTTTTGCTGGAGCTCCTGGATTCGATCAGCTTCGGCAGGATCTCGTGCTCGAAGACGTCGAGCTGGGGCTCGTTTCTGAAGAAGCTGGTTTCGTTGATCGTGATGCGGTTGAACATCTCCTGAAACTCGTCGGTCTGGTATGGGCCGGCGGTCAGGAACATGATGTACTGGTCGAAGTCTTCGAATTCGAGTTCGTCCAAGCGGCGTGAGAGCCTGCTCTCCAGGACGTACTTTTTGGTGTCCTGGAAATAGATGCCGGAGCGTTCGTAGACAACCTTGCGGAGCTTCTCGAACTGCTCGGGGCTCATCGTAGTATTTTTAGTCGGCATACGGTTTCCCTGGTCTGGCTCTCGTCGCCCCCCCCCCGTGTCGGTGCGGGCTTGTCGGGTGTTGCCTAACACCGGCATCGAATCACAAATGCGGCCTGTCGCTAGGCGGCGTTTGAACTCTGGTCTATCTCAGCGATCTCATCCGCGGTGAACAGCTTCTCCAGGTGCAGCAGGATCAGCAGCCGATCGTCCAGCTTGCCCACGCCCTGGACGTAGTCGGTATCGATCCCGCAGACCATTGACGGCGGCGGCTCGACGATGCTTGAATTGATCCGCAAGACCTCGTTGACGCGGTCGACGGTGAACCCGATCACCCGGCTTGCGATCTCGACCACGATGATCCGCACGTCGTCGGAGTTTTCCAACTCGACCAGGCCGAATCTTTTACGCAGGTCGATCACGGGGATGATCTTCCCACGGAGGTTAATCACGCCCTCGACAAACGGGGGGCTCTGGGGCACGCGGGTAATCTGCATCATCCGGTTGATTTCCTGCACGCTGAGGATCGGGACTGCGTACTCCTCGTCGCCGACTTCGAAGCTCACGAGCTGGAGCAGTTCGCCGTCGTTGGAAGCGTGTCCGATGGCGGTGTTGATATCTTCGGTAGACGGTGTCTGTGTGTCAGTTGCCATCTTGCGATTCTCCATCACGTGTTCTGTTCAATAACTACCAACGCCGTCTTGACCCGTGTATACCTGCGGACAGGGATTGGCGTGCCCGCGTTCTTTAGAAAACCCGCAGACCTGACTTGCATCGGGGGACGGGGCAAGGTGCTTTAGGTTTTGGCTGTCAATACCCTTGGAAGGGGGGCGGTAGGGGGGGTTACAGACTTATCGGGACAGCGGATACGCTTTTTTTCTACAACGGGTTAGCCGGGGGCTGGCATCTTCGCCGTGCGATTGGCGGTGGATTCCCTGCTGGGCATGCGGCGTGCTGCGTGGCGGCCGACTCATCGTCAAGGTAGACTTCTATATAGATATGAGACACTCCACCGCTATCCTGGCACTGCTATGTGTTCCGCTGATGACCGCCGGCTGCTCGCGGGTGATCGTGCAGGCCGATAACCCCGCGTCTGTAAGTTCCGATGGATACCGGCAGGTGTTTGAGGCCACGGTCGAGGTGCTGCGTGATCAGGGCTTCACGATCGACCGCCGAGACTACCGCTTCGGCGTGATTACAACGCTGCCGGTGGGTTCGCCTAATGTGTTTGAGGTCTGGAACGCCCAGAACACCACCGGTCAACAGGCGGTGGAGTCGACCCTCGCCAGCGAGCAGCGCCGAGTCAAAGTTAGCATCACCGCCCCCGGCTCCCCCGGTGCCTCCCCCGGACAGCCGGGCCGGGACGACGGGGCCGATGGCGCAGACCCCGGCACCGGCTACATGCTCGAAGTCCAGGTGGTCCTGGAACGCAGGCAGATCCCCACCCGCCGGATGGCTGGGTCGGCCCGTCGCAACGTCTTCTCCAATCTCGCCGCGCCCCCCAAAGATCTTGTCGCCCGCGGTGTGACCGGCAACTACTGGGAGCCGGTCGGCCGGGACCCGTACCTCGAGGCACGGCTGATCCAGCAGATCACGGAGCGTGCTGGAACGATTCGGTAGTTATCCGGATGGGGGGGCTGCTATCAAGCACAGATAAGGGCGGGCGGGAGTATGTCTGCGCGCGTGCTTCCATGTGCTGATCTATTACGATAAATGTGTGTGTAATTGGCTTGGTATGACCGTGGGTTTTTTTGCGCTCGCCCGGTGAGGGTGATCCCGGTACACTTCAGCCTATGAGCACCAAGATCGATGCCGAGCGTATGACGCTGCGGATCGGGCACAGCCCGGATCCGGATGATGCGTTTATGTGGTACCCGCTAGCCAATTTCATTGCGCCGGATGGGACGAAACTGACACCCAAAATCGACACCGGCCGGTACGACTTCGTACATGTGCTGGAGGACATCCAGTCGCTGAACGAGCGCAGCGCCAAGGGCGAGTTGGAGATTACCGCGCTGTCGATCCACCAGTACCCGTTCATTGCGGACAAGTACGCGCTGACCAGTTGCGGCTCGTCGATGGGGGACGGGTACGGCCCGATGATTGTTTCGACTCAGCCGTTGAGTGTCGCGGACCTCAAGGGCAAACGCCTGGCGATCCCGGGGTATCAGACGACGGCCTGGTTGGCGGCGCAGCTCATGCTGGCCGAGCAGGGGATGAGTAAGGACGATCTGGTTGCCGAGTTTGTGATGTTCGATGAGATCATCCCGAAGGTAGTAGCCGGGGAGTTTGATGCGGGGCTGATCATCCACGAGGGGCAGTTGACCTACGGCAACGACGGTCTGGCCTGTGTGGCTGATCTTGGCAAATGGTGGACCGACTCACGTAAGCTGCCGTTGCCATTGGGCGGCAACGCGATCCGCCGGGATCTGGGCGAGCAGATGCCCACGATCTGTCGGGTCTTGCTGGACTCGATCGAGTATGCGCTGGAACATCGCGAGGAGGCGGTGGCGTTCGCGTTGAACTGGGCCCGGGATATGGGTTCGGACCTGGCGGATGAATTTGTGGGGATGTATGTCAACCAATGGACGCTTGACTACGGCGACCGCGGCCGGGAAGCGGTGCGCAGGCTTCTGGGCGAGGCGGTATCCGCGGGGCTGGTGCCGGACTGCGGGGAGATCGACTTTATCGAGCCGGCCTGATGGTTCTTGTGATGTAACGGTTGTTATCAAGGATCGGGGGTGGAACGGAGCCTGCGATGTCGAGGAGGATGTTGGGTGTATTGTGTCTCGGGCTGATGTTGTGTGCATGTGCCACGGGGGTTGTCGCGGAAAGTGACACGGCACAGACACACCCGGCGGTTGAGAAGCCGGCGACGGTCACGGCCGAGCAGTGGGGTTCGGATCCGCTGCCGATCCCCGAAGAGCGCAAACACGAACCGAAATTCATCACGATCCACCACGCGGGGGCTGACTGGAAGGCGGGGAGTGATCCCTATGAGAAGATCCGCAACCTCCAGGCGTGGGGTAAAAAATCGGTCGAGGATGG
Organism: Phycisphaeraceae bacterium; assembly: GCA_029260675.1. Classification (GTDB taxonomy): domain Bacteria; phylum Planctomycetota; class Phycisphaerae; order Phycisphaerales; family Phycisphaeraceae; genus JAJRRS01. The sequence goes on along the minus strand of JAJDCV010000399.1, from coordinate 11,985 downwards.
GGGGAAGGATTGGCCTGATCTGCCGTACCATTTTCTGATCTCGCCGGACGGCCGGGTGTTCGAGGGCCGGCCCGTGGTGTACGAGCCTGAGACCAATACGAACTACGGCGTGCGTAGCCACATCGGTGTTCAGCTATGGGGCAACTTCGAGACACAGCGGATCAGCCCACAGCAGGTTGCGTCGGCGGTGCGTCTGGTTGCATGGTTGTCTCAGGAATACGGTGTTGGTGATGACCTGATCCGTGGCCACCGCGATATGGCGGAGGGCACGAGTTGCCCGGGGATGGACTTATACCGCTACCTTGAAGACGGGCAGTTTTTGGGTTGGGTCAACCAGATCCGTGCGGGTGAAACACCGGTGATTGACTTGGGGCCTGCCCTTGAGGACGGCCCGACGGAGAGGATCCCGCTGCCGGAGTAGGGATTTTCGCGCTTGCGCGTGACTGGATGGGTCACCGATAGGTGGGTGGAGACATGTCTGGGGGGTGCCATTAGAGGCACAACTTGACTTGACCCACATTAAGACGTGTATACTCTTATTCTATAACCCCCGGCAATCAGCGGGTCCCGGCATCTACGCCGGTTGGAGGCGTTTGTCTATGGCTACCATCGTTGTGCTTAACGGTCGGAACAAGGGCGAGTGGTACACAATCGGCAGCAAGGCGTTCGTCTTTGGACGTGACAACAAGTTGTTGGCCCAGATCAATGACCCCTGCGTCTCGCGCGAACACATGGAGGTCCGCAAAGAGACCAGCGACAATTGTTACTACGCGGTGGATATGGAGAGTCATAACGGTGTGTTCGTGAACTGCGAACGGGTCGTCAAGTTCAAGGTCCTGCACGAGGGCGATGTGATCCAGATCGGGCACACGTTGATGGCGGTCACACTCGATGAGTTCGACGACGACCTGCAAGCCAAGCGGTACCTGCGGAACAGCGAGAAGAAGTTTCAGAACGAGATCGAGCACATGCTTGAGGCCGAAGCCGATCGTCGGGAGGAGATCTCCGGGGCAACGATTGGGCTACGTGCGTTGTTGCCGTTTGGGAAAAGGCGGAAGTAGTCCGTGTGTGCCTGTGGGTTCCGGGCGTCTGGCGTGTTCGTCTCACAGATAGCTGGTGGCGGTGATGCGCTCGGCCCCGGTTTCGAGGTTGATGAGCATATATCTTAGCGCGTCGCAGAGGTGGTCCGGTCCGTCTTTGATCGGATCTTGCCTTTGAGGGTTATCGACGTCGAAGTGATAGCAGCGGATCGCCTCGATCAGCCTCGTACACCTGGGGTGAATGCACAGGGTGTTTCGATCGAGGCGGCGCCTGACCCGTTCGATCCCATCGCGTAGCGACGAGCGTCTTGTCTTGACGGTGTGGCCGAGGCGGCGCAATGCCTGCACGTCGCTGATGCCGGTGTGGCTGTTGCGCTGATTACCCGCGGGGTCGACCCCCAGCCAAGCCGTGCGTGGCCAGCCATGAAGCGCAGCTTGTTGTCCGATCGCGGCTATGTGCTGGTCGAACGTGATGCCGGACTGCAGATATTCATCGACGACGTGCAAGACCGGTTGTTTGTTGTAGTTTTCATCATGGACGATCCGTGCCCACAACATAACGGTCGGGCTGCGCAGGCCGAAGTCCATGCCGCCGATCCACACATCCCCATTGTTTTTCGGGTCGTCTTCGAGGACGTGCCTTGCCGGATCGAACTCGGGGTAGACACAATCGCTGACCTGCGGTTGACGGCACATCATTTCGACGGACCAGGCACGCCGACTTGTCCTGTGCCACTGCCGGACGAGGTCGTCCACGGGGATGAAACCGATCGCCGATTTTGCCCACCCCTGGCAGTCTTCCCAAAGTACACAGCCATCGCATGAGCGGGCTTGGGGGCACTGTTCGATCACGTCGATCGCGGTCCATTTGAACAGCTTAGAGGCGCCCGGGTTGTCGTTCTGTAATCCGTCGGTGAGTTTGGCCATCAGGCCGAACGGCCGGTGCATGGTTGACAGCGCCTCGACTGCGCCCCGGACGTGTTTGTCGCCACACGGCCCGGAACGGGTGACCATCTGCGCAGCTTCCCAGACACCGTGCTCGAACTCCTCGACCTCATCGCAACGTAGCTTGTGAACGCGGACGCCGCGCACGGAGCGCTGGGACCCGGCGAGGAGTTGCGCCCGGCTTCCGTTGACAAGCGCTACGCTGCGCTGCGTGGGTTCGCCTTCCAGCAGGCCCCTGAACCAGGGCCGATCTAGCAGGGCGACCAGGTGCTCGAACATTTTAGACGATTGCTCCAGCGACCCGCCGAGGATACGGATTTGGATCCCGGGCTTGAACAGCAGGTCCAGCAGGGTCGCCGCCGCACCGAGCATGGTCTTGCCACCGCCACGGTTCGCCCACACCACGGCGTCCTTGTTGTGAGGGGTTGCGTGCGTGGCGGAATCTTCGAAGAAGGCGTGTGTCAGGTAATCAAACGGGGCGCTGCTGTCGTGTATAAGCGGCATGCGCGGGACCGTCATGCCGAGAGCAACATGTGTAAACCGATGGAGCTGATCGGGTGTCCTGGGCTCTAACGCAAGGAGTCTGCTCGCTGAACTGGTGGGCCTGACGGTGTGGCGTTTAGTCATCTGAGGTGTTCACGTGATGGCAAATTGCGGTCAGCGCCGGTTTGGTTTGTTCGGTTGAGGCCTCGTAGAGAAGTTGGCGGAGCGAGTCGACGCCGTCCGGCGCTTCATTCTCGACGCTTCGTACGACGAATTCGGAGTCGATGTCTGCGCGTTTTAATTCGAGTTTCAGCAGATCGACGCACGCCCGCCTGGAGGTGTCCAGGGCTGCTTTTCCATCCTCGGGCTGACTTGTCGCCAGGTCGATCAGTCGGCCGGCGGCGATCAGGCGGTATCGGCTCAGCAGGAGTTGTGTCTGGAGGTCAGCAAGTACACACAGCCCCGACAGACATCGGTGGTTGTTCTCGTCCTGAACCCACTGGGACAGGCTGTCCGGGGATAGGGCGTACTTGCTGTGGAGGGTGGTCAGGTCGAAGTCTGCATTGATCAGGTCGTTAATCAAGGCGGCGCGTCTCTTGACGCTGATCTTTCTGGGCATGGATACTCCACGGGGCAATGGCTGCGTGTTTTGGTAAGGGTCTAGTTGGATGGTTTGGGTTTGGATTAATCGGTGTTCTGTCTTAGCAAGGTCATCAGCGCCTCCTCCTTTGTTCCGCCGTAGGTGTTCAGAACCTTATCCAGATGCTTTTTCTGGGCGGGCAACAGGAAAAAGTGCACGGCGATCGGCATCTGATCGATCGGTTGAGGCGGACGAGGCGTGGGCGGCCGGTCTTTGATCTCCAGGAGTTTCTTGAGTTGGTCTTTACGTTCCGGCAAGAGTTCGGCCAACGAGTTGAGGTTGAATTGTCCCGCCAGCGACCCGACGAGCTCTGCGCGTTTGCGTGGGTCGTCCTGGCCTTGAAGGCGGTTGAGCGTTGCCAACAGGACCAGCGCCTCCCGGTCGTCTGCCTGCCAGATGACACACTCGGCGTGAAGGCGCCCCAGGTGGCGCAGGGCTTTGGCGCGGTGGTGGCCGTCCAGGATCTGATAGGTATCGGTATCCGTATCAGGGGTAAGCTCTTCGTCCCGTACTTCCACAGGACGAACGATCAGGGGGGGGTATCTGTCTGTGCGTTCGATATGATCGGCGAGCTTTGCCACGAGCTGCTCGGGCATGACGTTGCTGTTGGCTGGGTGGGCGCGGAGGCGATCAAGTGGGATCGGTTGTGTGTTCATGGCGTGTGGATTATCAGATTGAAATGACAGCGGTGTTGTCGTGGAGGTAATACACGGGATCGAGCAAGAGGCGTTGCCTGGCGGCGTGTAGGTGGATCGTTGGGTCGGTGCTATGCACGATGCTGCGGCCGCCGTTTTGTCGGTACCATCGGTAGAGTTCTCTGTGGAACCAATCCCTCTGTGCCTGGGTGAGAGACTCGATTTTGGATTGTGTCTGCTCGATCGAGGCCAGGCAGTTTGGGCTTAGTCCGACGGACCGCATGGCGTCATTGAGTCTTGCGTTGAATGCGTGCGGGGGCCGTGGGTATGCGGTCATCCCGGCCCGCTCAAAAAAAGGGTTGACCCGGCCCATCGCGGCGAGGGCTTCTGTGTAAATCGTTGTGGGTTGATCGAGTGCGGCTTTGACGAGTCTGACCGCCAGCCCGATCCCGCGCCAGCAGGGATGGACCACCACGCGGCTGATCACTCGGACTTCACGGTTCAGCAAGGTCGCCCGTTGCCTGGGCTCAAGCCAGTTGCCGTACCGGTCGCGCAGGGCCCAGTTCCGCATCGTGCATGAGAGGCTCGGTAACGATTCGATCAGCACGGCTACTGTCTGGCTGCCGGCGGGCTTGCCACGGAATCTAACTGTAACTGATTGAGATTTACAACGCAGTGCCAGGACCCGCGTCGCGGTGGCCGGGCGATCGGCGCGGTAGTGGTGTTCCTTGAGGGTCTGGTAATCTGCTAAGGAACCGTTCACAAACTCAAGGTCATTGTCCGGTTTGTTTTGGTGCAATGCCCCGAAGCGGCGCTGGAGTATAGTCGTCATGGTGTATGTTTCTCGACCAGGTCCAGCGTTTCGCCGAGGTGTTTTTCGATGAGCGTATTGGGCGCAAGGGGTTCGAGCAGGTCATCGTGTGTGGTGGCTGCGACAAAGCAGACACCGGACCGGCTGACCCACTTACGTATATTGCGTGCCAGGACCTTGGCGGTGACGCGGTCGAGTGTTGAGCAGAACTCATCAGCCAGAACGACCTTGAGCTTGCTGGGCATCACGTCGGCTTGCACCATCGTCATGGCCTGCGCCAGGCGGAGCCGGTACCGCTGGCCGTCCGACAGTTGCGAAGGTTTACGGAGCATGACAAAGGCGTCGTTCAGGCCGGCGATGCTCAGCAGCTTGAGTGTCTGGCTCAGCGGGCGGTTGGGGAAGACATCGACCAGGGGACGATCCTGAAGTTTGGGCAGTGAATCGAATCCGAGCACATGCGTGTCGGGATCTGCTTCGAGCTGTTGGTGGATCAGGCGGAGGACCGTGGATTTACCGCTGCCGCTTGCGCCGGTGACGAAGATGAGTCGGCCTGGCGCCAGGTTGAAGGTGGTTTTGGGGATCAGTTGGATCGTACGTTCTTGGTCAACGCCCAGGCCGAACATGGTGGCGACCTCCAGGACATGGGGGGTCGGTTCCACGGCCGAGGGGACGCTGTGGGACAGGGTAATCTGCATAAGGACCTCAATGGATTCAATTATTATTGAACGATTTGTGGGTAACCGTAACCGGGTGGGGCAAATCGATATGTCTTGCTTAGTGAGTTGGGTCAGGCATTAGAAGGTCAGATAAATAAGCGTGCGGTGGCCTGAACAGTGTTCATGTTTTGTCTGACCCGGTGGAGGGACAGGCCTGAAACCCGGGCGGTTTTTCGCATGCTCATCCCGTGCAAGATCACGTATTTGGCGGTGGGACGGACTTCGAGGGGGAGTGTGTTCATCTGGATTGCAACGAATCTAAATAGTTTATTAGACAAGCGTTTAATGATGGATAGGGCTTGACGCTGAAGGTGTCTTGGAGGCAGGCGATAGAGCTTGGCGATCTGTGCAATTGGCAGGTCGTCCCTGAGGATCTGCTCAATCAAGACCCTCTCTGCTTGGGGGAGATATTCTGCCAGTGCCAGCAGGTCGTCGATCTGCCTGCGCTTGATCTGACGGTGTTGGTGGGCGCGAGTCGAGAGGTTGTACAGTCCGTGTTGCATGGGTTGCGGCGAAGTAATGTATGGGTTATGTTAGGTATTAGAACGTGGTTTGGCTTGTGTGTCAAGAGGTTGTTCAATATATTATGAACTTTATGAGTGAGCCTTCACATGCAGACGTTGGGTGAACTGATCCGTGAACTTCGGCTTGAGCGTGGGCTGACGCAGTCTGCGCTGGGAGATGCGGTCGGGTCGACCAAGAGCTATGTGTCGATGATCGAGAACCACCGTGTAGCCGGGCCGCCTTCGGACGAGTTGCTGCGGTCGTTGGAGGGGGCGCTGGGCGTGACTGACGGGCGTCTTCAACGGGCGGGTGATTGGGAGCGAGCGCCCGAGGCGGTGCGTGATCGTGTTCAGCGCCTGGCCGGTGATGCAGCAAGGGGGCGTGACCTTGCACGTTTTATCAAAGACTCTGCGATAGCTCGGCGGGGAGGTGGGAAGAATCTTGATGAGCTTTACCGTAGCGGGGAGCTGCGGCGTCGGATCGAGCGTGCGCTTGGGCCGGGGGAATCGGGTACGGGCGAGGGGATCGCCTTGTCCGGTGTAGCGGATGGTGAGGTGGCTCTCTATCGCGTGCCGCTTGTGAACAAGGTGGCGGCGGGGTATCCAAGCGGGTTCACCGATCTGGATTACCCCGCGCGTGTCGCGGATGATTACCTCAGCAGCCCGGGCCTGAGTGATCCCGATGCGTTTGCTGCGACGGTGATCGGCGAATCGATGATGCCGGACTACCGCGAGGGAGATATCGTCGTGTTCTCCCCGGCGGCGGATGTGTCCGATGGCTGCGATTGTTTTGTCAGGCTTGAGCCAGACCATGAGACGACCTTTAAGCGTGTCTATTTCGATGAGGACGGCGCGCTGGTGCGATTGCAGCCATTGAACCCGAAGTTCCCGCCGGCGCTTTATGGTCGGGAGCGGGTGGCGGGGTTATACAAGGCGGTGTGGCGATATTCCAAGCTTTGAACCGCGGTGTCTACCGCTGTTGTTCCATGTTTTCAGCGGTATGCTTTCGACACATGAATCTTGCATAAATCCGGGCTTCTATACTTTGCCCGGAACGTCACCGATGCGCGCACGGTCGCGGGTATTCCGGAGGCTCCTAACAGCGTTAACGCCTTTTTATAGTTAGGTTAAGCGTGGTATGACTTTGCGCCGGATTTTAATCGGGGCGGGGGCGGGGTTGTGCGCACCGTATTGGTTTTTCGTGAGGTGTTAGGGCCTATAACTCATGTTATTCAAGTGCAATCTCGGGCCCGACTGAACCAGCCCATGGAGTTGAACGATAAGACGGTAGAAGCCTGTAAACCTGAAGGGCATAATTCATGGGTAAGAAATTGACTAAAATCTGTAATGCGGGGTTCACGCTGGTTGAACTGATCATCGTTGTCAGCATCCTTGGGATCCTGGCGGCCCTGGTGATCCCGAAATTCACTAACGCGAGTGTGCTGGCGAAGGTTGCCTCAACACAGGATCAGCTCCGGTCGACCCGGACGGCACTTTTGCGCTATCAGGTGGATCACAACGACACCTACCCCGACATCACTGACATGTGGGGGGCGCTCACGGGCAAGTCAGACGTCGACGGCACCCTGAACGCCGCGGGGGATTACGGGCCCTATCTATTATCGGCACCCGAGAATCCGTTTACCGTTAGCGCGGCTGTGGTGGCATTCGGGGCGGGGACCGTGTCAGACGGTTGGGAGTACGACGTAACCGGGCAGCCCCCGATTGTTGCGGTCGGGTTCGATGAAACGACCGAGACGTATACCGCCCCATAGGGTGGGCTAGACGGTCTTCGAAAAAAAATAATCCGGGGTCCGGCGTGAGAACCCTCTGCCTGATTACGTACACCTACTAACGGTGTGTGCTATTTTTTAATTCTTGGGTACGTAGATCTATCTGAGCTTGATGGTTGCCAGTGCGATCGCGGTCAGCAGTGCGCTGATGAGCCAGAAGCGTATGACGACCTGTTGTTCGGTCCAGCCGGAGAGGTGGAAGTGGTGGTGGATGGGGGCGCACTTGAAGATGCGTTTCCCGCCGGTGGCTTTGAAGTAGCCGACCTGTAGGATGACGCTGAGGAACTCCATCAGGAACACGCCGCCGACTACCATCAGGAGAAACTCCTGGCGGATCACGACCGCGATATACCCCAACAGCCCACCGAGCGGCAGTGACCCTGAGTCGCCCATGAATACCTGCGCGGGTGAGCAGTTAAACCAGAGGAACCCCAAGCACGACCCGACCATGGCCCCGGCGACGATCGCCAGCTCGTCGCTGAAAGGGATGTAAGGCACGAGCAGTTTTTTCGCAAGAACGAACTCGCCATCGGCGTACCCCGCGATGATGCAAAGCACGAGGAACGCAAACGCGACGATCACCATGACCCCGCCCGCCAGGCCGTCCATCCCGTCGGTCAGGTTCACGGCGTTGGACGAGTAGGTGATGATAAAGATTGTCAGGAGGACGAAGGGCCAGGTCCCGAGGACAATCAGGTGGGGCGAGGGGACATAGGAGCCGGCTTCGAAGACCCACGTTTTAAGAAGCGGGAGTGTGAGGCTGTGGCTCATGATCTGTTCGGCGGGATCGGGATACAGGACGCTGTTGTTCCCCCAGTGATGGATAAACAGGCCCAGGATCACGGCTAGCCCGAGCTGCAGCAGCAGCTTCTCCCCGGAATACAGGCCGTGTCGTGAGCCCGGTTTTCGCCGTGCTGTCGTGAGTTTAAGACCGTCATCCCACAAGCCGACGCCGAACAGCCAGATAAGACACACCAGTGCTAAGCGGATGTAGAAGTTGTAGAGGTCGGCCAGCAGGAGGATCGAGACGAGTATGGCGAAGGCGATCAGGATCCCGCCCATGGTGGGCGTGTTGGCCTTTTGCTTCATCAGTTGGTCGAGGTCTTTGTGGTCGAAGCTGGGGTTGTCGCCTATTTTCAATTTGACCAGCCAGCGGATCGTTCGCTTGGCGAAGAGCACGACGATCAGGAAACTCAGGACGATCGAGAAGATAGCCCGGAACTCGACCCATCGGAACACGCCCAGGGGGCCGAGCAGTGTGCTGCTGTCGATCGTATCCTGAAAATATTTTACGAGCAGGTAGATCATGGCGGGGCAGTTTGATCTCTATGGGTCGTCGACGCAACTAGAGACAAGGGATGAGTTGACACACGTTCATATATCTGGGGTTATTCGGTGAAGAGACCGCGTAAGGCGGGCAGGAGTATTTCCAGCTGCATGCCTCGTGAACCTTTGAAGAGGACTACGTCGTTTGGCCGTATGGGTTCCGTGATGTTGGCCGGGGTGTCGGCGTCGATTTTCAAGTAATGTGTCAGTCCATCCTTCGGGTGGTTGCCGGCCAGTTCTTCGGCCGCCCACGCCATGCGGGGGCCGATCAACGTGATGTGCTGGATCGATCCTGCCCCCGACATCTTTGATAACGTTTTACCCACTTCGCGATGTGCTTCTTCTGCAAGGCCCCCCAACTCGAGCATGTCCGCCAGCACGACAACGCGCTGGCCGGGAGGGTCTTTGGGGTATTCCGCCAGCACGTTCAGTGCGGCCAGTGTGGAATCCGGGTTGGCGTTGTAGGTGTCGTCGATCACGGTGACGGGGCCGAAGTGTTTGACTTCCAGCCGGCCCGGCATCGGCCGGATCTTTTCAAGCGCGGATTTGATCTGGCTGTCTGCCACGCCCATCGATCTTCCGACTTCGATCGCGGCCAGCGCGTTATTGATGTCGTGCGGCGCGATCAGGGGGAGGTCGATCGTCTGTGTGGCGCTGAATGCAAAACGCTGGCGGGCGCCGAGGACCCGTCCTTGTTCCTCTGCTCCGGATGAACCCAAGCCGTAGACGATGACATTAGAGTCGGGGTTGAATGTCGATGTCTTCTGGACCCAGGGGTAGGCGTCTGTTTCTATGAAGAGGTCTGCATGTGGGGGCAGGTGTTGCGTGATGGCGGTTTCTTCTTCCGCGACGCCTTGCAGGTCGCCGAAGAATTCCATGTGCTCATTCCCGATGCAGGTGATGACCGCGGCATCGGGTTTTAGTAGCTCGCCCAGCGCATCGATCTCCCCGGGGTGGTTTGTGCCGACCTCTGCGACCAGGTATTGGTCGTCCGTCGACGCGCCAAGAAGCGTGAGCGGCACGCCCAGGTGGTTGTTAAAACTCTTGGGTGACTGGGTTCCTTTGAACTTAGATGACAGGACGGCGTGTATCAGATGACGTGTGGTGGTTTTGCCGTTGGAACCCACCACGGCGATGACTCGGCAGCCTGATTTGCGCAGCACATCTCTGTATGATCGTGCCAGTTGGTGCAGCGCCGTAACCGTCTTGTCTACAAGCAGCAAGCCCGCGGAGGTATTCTCTTCTGCTTCATCAACTCTTTCTATTACAGCCACCGCCGCACCGGACTGGGTTGCGTGCGTGATGAAATCGTGGCCATCGAACTGCTCGCCCTTTACTGCCAGGAAGACCTGGCCGGGTTTGATGGATCTTGAGTCGATGGATAGGCCGGACAACGGCAGGTCGGGGTTGGCTGGTGGTTTTAACCACCGCCCGCCAGTGACCGCCTGCAGCCAGACGGGCGTCCAGCACCTCTGGCTGGTGGTGTTTTGTTTCATCGTAGACCCGCCTGCTGCCTGTACCATTGCCGCAAAGCCTGCTTCGCGTGCTCACGGTCATCGAAATGGATGTTGTCCTCACCGATGGTCTGATAGTCCTCGTGGCCTTTCCCCGCTAAGAGGACGGTGTCTTCGGCGCTTCCAGCCAAGACGCTTGCCCGGATGGCTTGTGCCCGATCGGCGATCACGGTCAGGTCATCGCTTTTGCTTGCCGGGACACCCGCGAGGGCGTCGTTGATGATCGCGTCGGGATCCTCGGTGCGCGGGTTGTCAGAAGTGAGGAAGATCTGGTCCGCATGCCGGCACGCGGCCTGTGCCATTTTGGGTCGCTTGGTTTTGTCGCGATCGCCACCGCAGCCAAACATGACGATCAGTTTGCCCGGCGTGACCGGGCGTAGAGCGGCAAGGGCGTTTTCCAAGGCATCGGGTGTATGTGCGTAATCAACGAGCACGGCGGGGGGCTCCACGTCGACACGATTAAGATCGTCGGTGGGGCAGGGGGATGTCACGCGTTCCAGCCGGCCGGGGACCTGTGGGATCGCTTCGAGCAGTTCGTGCAGTGAGCCCGAAATGTCGGTGATGGAGTGGGCCGCCGCGATGGCCTGGAGGGTGTTGCATACGTTGTGTTCGCCGACCAAAGGTAAGCGAGCCGTGACGTCACCCCAAGGGCCGGTGAAGCGTGCCGAGCTGTCACCGGCGCGGAGCTTGATTTCTTTGGCGTAACAGATCGTGCTGTTGTCTCGATCGACGTTATCTGTAAGCGTGGTCCACCATACGGGCCCGGTGTATCCGCCTAGTACCTTTTCTTTATGCGGATCGTCGTGGTTGATCACGGCGTGACCATCGTCCACGAGTTGCTTGAACAAGATCGATTTTGCCTGGGCGTAGGCCTCCATGGTCTTGTGATAATCCAGATGGTCTTGCGTCAGGTTGGTGAAGACCGCGGTACGGAATGTCAGCGCCCCTGCCCTGCCCTGCTCCAGCGCGTGGCTGGAGACCTCGGCGACGACGGCTTTGCAGCCTGCGTCGGCCATACGCGCAAGCTCACGGGAGAAATCGATCGCACCTGGCGTAGTGAGTTTTGCGGCGAGCTTTCCCGCTTCGGTGCCGTCATCGGTGTAAATCGTGCCGATCACCCCGGTCTGTATGCCGGCTGATTTCAACAGGTGCTGGATCAGCAGAGACGTGGTTGTTTTCCCGTTCGTGCCTGTTATCCCGATCAGTGATAATCGCTTGGCCGGCTCGCCGAAGAAACGCTCCGCGAGTGTGCCCGTGAGGTGTTGGTCAACCCGGTCGTGGTGGTACCACGCGATGGTGTCTGGGAGTTCCTGGGGATGTATGGGCTCACTGATCACCGCCACGGCTCCACGGTGCAGGGCCTGGTTGATATAGGCCTTGCGGTTGTCTGACCGGCCCCGTGCGATAAATACAGCGCCCTCCGGAACCTCTCTTGAGTCGTCAGAGAGGTCGGTCAGGGGCATGTCACTTGGGCCGGCGAGGTGCCGGAACCCAAGACCGCGTGTCAGTGCTTCTAATCTCATGACCCAACTGCTCTTGAGGCCCTAGGCGGTATTGAGTTTGTACGAACGAAGGTTTC
>JAJDCV010000398.1 GCA_029260675.1 Phycisphaeraceae bacterium | reverse complement strand
CTGCACCAGCAGCGGCATCCCGCGCTCTGCGATCGGGTCGCGCAGCCACTGGGCGGCACGGCTCAGGAGTTGGTAGCTAGTGAACAACACGAACACGCCCCCGTCGGTATGGTCGATCAGGCTCAGGACCGTCGGGCACAGACGGTCAAAGAAATCCGGGTCTTTCGGCTCGGGCATCGTCCGGTCCACGATCAACTCGGCCTGGGTGGCGTAGTCAAACGGCGACCCCAGCAGCAGCGTCTGGGCGTCTTCACAACCCAGACGAGTACGGATGTGGGCGACCGGGTCAGTGGGCTTACGTTTAGTTGTGTTGTCGGCGTCATCCGACTGATGGGTCGCGTCAGTGGCCAGTGTGGCCGAGGTCATCACCACCGGTAGCGGCTTACGCTTGGTGGTCGTGGCCTCGAACAGCCGTTGCCGCAGCAGGCCGGCGACTTCAATCGGTGCGCCGCAGAGCTTGACGCGCGTGCGCCGGCCCCTCCCGGGGGTGCTGGGGGAACCTGTGGAACCGGGTGTGGTGGATTCGATCCAGTAGACACTGTCCGGCAGCTTCTGTTCGAGCAGTGCTGACAATTCCTGCGCGATCGCTTCGGCCCGGTCGGCGTAGCTGCCGGCCTCTAACCGATCGCCCTCGTCGTCGATCCGGTCGCGGATACGCTTCATCGCCAGCGACAGGTCCGACAGCAGCGGGCTCAGCACGTTTTGGATCGGGATCGGCTGATCGACCCTGCCGTTGCTTCGGCCCTGGGTTTCCTGCCAATACAACAGCTCCTGGAAGAACCCATCCGCGCCCATCCGCGCATCTTCCACCGCCTGCACCGCGCGGTTATGCAGTTCAGCGTCGACCTTCATCCGCAACGCCGGCAGCAGCCCCTTGTGTCGGCGGGCCGCGTGCAGGCGTGACAACAGGTACTCGACCTGGAACTTGCTGACGGTCACGCCGAAGTATTCCCCGGCCACGTCCTCAATCGTGTGCGCCTCATCCAAGACCACCGCGTCATAAGGCGGCAAGACCCCGAACCCCTGCTGGCGCATCCCCAGGTCGGAGAAGAACAGGGCGTGGTTGACTACCAGCAGGTCCGCATTGAGCATCCGCCGACGGGCCGCCTGGTAGAAGCACTTGTCGTAGGTCGGGCAACGCTTGCCCAGGCAGTCTTCCGAGTCGCTTTGGACATCGGACCAGACGGACGGGGCTTCGAGAACCGGCAGGCTTGCCAGCGATCCGTCTTCGGTGTCTTTGGTCCATTCGAGGATGGTTTCCAGCGACCGCTTGCTGGCGTTGTCGTCGAACAGATCGGCGCTGCGGTCCCAGGCCCGGCTGGCCCGACGAAGCGAGACGTAGTTGCCCCGGCCCTTGACCAGCACGGCCGAAAACTCCTCGGGGATCACCGCACGCAATAGCGGGATGTCCTTGTGGATGAGTTGTTCCTGCAGCGCGATGGTGTGCGTCGAGACCACGACCCGCTTCTTCTGGTCGCGGTCGTCGGTAGCCAGGACCTGTTCGATGACGGGCAAGAGGTAGGCGAAGCTCTTGCCGACACCGGTCCCCGCCTCGACCAGCGCGGCCTTGCCTGATGTCAGAGCATCGCACACAAACCGCGCCATGGCCACCTGCTCGGGGCGGTGCTCGTAAACGTCGCCCAGACGCCGGGCGATCGGGCCATCGAGGGAAAGGATGTCTTCGGTACAGATCGGCATGCACCGGCCATCATAGCCGCGATGCTGGCTCGCCGGGCGTCAATACGCCCAGGGGAACAGGGGCAGGACCCACTGGTAGCCCAGCAACAACACGACGATACAGATCAGTGAGACCAGCGTCCCCGAGCGGATCAGGGCCGAGACCGGGACCTTGCCGGTGGCGAACGCGATCGCGTTGGGCGGGGTCGACACGGGCATCGCCATGGCAAACGAACACGCCAGTGCGGTGAGGATGACCAGTTGCACGGGCGAGTCCGGCTTGACCAGCGCGATGACCATGGGGATCAGAACAATCGCGGTGGCGGTGTTACTCATGAAGGTGGATAGGACCACGGAGAGGACGACGACCGCCGCGGCGAGCCCGAACCCCTGGAGCTCCTTGATGGGCAGGTCCGCGATGATGCCGATCAGATTCGTCTCCTCCATCGCGCGCCCCAACGACAGGCCGCCCCACATCAGGATCAGCACGTTCCAGTCGATCGAATCGACGTCGTGTTTGCGAAGCACGCCCAGGGCGGTCAGGGCGGCGGCGGCGAGTAAGGCGACCGCGGCGGGTGCCAGGCCGTGCCACTTGCCGGTGAGCCACAACAGGATCGCGAACGCCAGGATGACCAGCGTCCACCGGCCCTTGGTGCTGATTTTTTCAGTCGGCTTCTCAAGAGGCGGGAGGATCAGGTCTTTGCCCGGCGGGAAGAAGCGGTACAGGAGCAGGCCGGCGACTACCAGCAGCAATGACGCCAGCGGGACCGCCATCAGCATCCAGTCGACGAAACCGATCTCATGCCCGAACTCGTTGAGCGCCGCCAGGGCGACGGCGTTGGGCGGTGTGCCGATTGGCGTGCCGACGCCCCCGATATTCGCACCAAAAGGGACCGCCAGGATCACTGCGCGGTGGAACTTGTCCTCGGCCGGCAGCGCCCTGACCAGCGGGCTGATGATCGCCAGCATCATCACGGTCGTGGCGGTGTTGCTCATCCACATCGAGAAGAACGCGGTGATCAACAGCACCCCAAAGACCAGCATCAGCGGGTGGTGGTTGAACGGTCGAAGGATCCGCGAAGCGATCGCCCGGTCAAGCCCGTGCTTGGTCACCGCGGCGGAGAGCAGGAACCCCCCCATAAAGAGGATGATGATCGGCGAGGAGAACGACGAGAGGAACACCTTGTAGTTAAGGCTTTGATTTGCGGCGATCCCCTCACCCCGTGTGGGGAGCAGCCCGGCCAAGCCTCCCTTATCCGCGAGGAAGAGGATCTCCATGCCGACGATGCAGAGGCTGGTGGCGTAGAGAGGCAGCACCTCGGTGGCCCAGAAGATCGCGGCGACCAGGAAGATCGCCACCGTCCGCCGGGCCAGCTCGTCCATGGACGCGGGCAGCAGGAAGTACGTCGCGATCGCTGCCACTGCGGTGAACAGACAGATCAAGGCTCGCTTGCGGTTGGATTGATTGGGTTGCATAGCTCCGCGTGCCCATGGGGCTTGGGTCTTGGAAGACCCGTATTATAGGTTAAATATATCTCCAGTTCATTTCGGCGTCACGCTACGGCGATGAGGTGGCATCGTAATAGATATACAAACAAAAAGGCCGCCCGTTAAGGGACGGCCTGTATGAGTCGATTCGCCGAGCTGTCGGCGATGTAACTTGTGTAACGGTTTACTTGATCTCGACGGTGCCGCCGACTTCCTTGATCTTCTCTGCCAGGGCCTCGGCCTCTTCCTTGGAAGCGCCTTCCTTCAGGGGCTTGGGGCAGTTGTCGACCAGGTCCTTGGCTTCCTTGAGGCCCAGGCCGGTGATTTCGCGGACGGCCTTGATGACCTTGATTTTCTGGTCGCCGACGGCGGTGAGCACGGCGTCGAACTCGGTCTTTTCTTCGGCTGCTTCGGCGGGGGCGGCGGCGACGGCGACAGCTGCGCCGGCGGCGGGCTCGATGCCGTACTCTTCCTTGAGGTAGTCGCCTAAGTCGACGGCTTCCTTGAGGGTCAGGCCGACGATCTTGTCACCCAGTTCTTTGATTGCTG
>JAJDCV010000397.1 GCA_029260675.1 Phycisphaeraceae bacterium | reverse complement strand
GTCACATAGACGGCGAGACGGAGCGGTTTGATGTTGAAATCGAGATGCACCATCTGGACGGTACGACACGTTGGATGCTCTGTCGGGCGGTGGCGGTTCGCAACGAAGCGGGTAAGGCGGTCCGTCTGGCGGGTTCGATGGCGGACATCACGGATCTGAAGCTTGCACAAGACGAACTGTGGAGCATGGCGAACCACGACCGGCTGACCGGTCTGGCGAACCGGGCATTGTTCGCCGATCGTCTCGGTCACGCCATCGCACGCACGAAGCGCAACCCGGAGTACCGTTACGCGGTGCTTTTCCTGGACCTCGACCGGTTCAAGGTAATCAACGACAGCATGGGCCATGGGGTCGGCGACCGGCTGCTGGTGGGCATGGCCGAGCGTATCCTCGGGGTCGTACGCGAAGTCGATTTGGTGGCGAGATTTGGCGGGGACGAGTTTGTCGTCCTTCTGGACGGTGTGCAAAGCATCGCCAATGCACAGGAGCTAAGCGGGCGTATCTTGGCTTCGCTTGCGGAGCCGTTCACCATCGATGCCTGTGAGCTCGAGTCGACGGCTAGCATCGGTGTGGTTAGCAGCGAATTCGGCTACGAGAAGGCTGAGGACGTGATCCGTGACGCGGACTCGGCAATGTATCAGGCCAAGGCTGAGGGCAAGGCCAGGTGCTGCCTGTTCGACGCGCAGATGCACACACACGCGGTTCGGCGGCTGAAGCTGGAACAGGACCTGCGCACCTGCGACTTCCATGAGCAGTTTAAGGTTTACTATCAGCCGATCGTCAACCTGGATTCCGGGGAGCTTTCCAGCTTCGAGGCGCTGCTGCGGTGGGACCACCCTGAGTACGGGCGGATCGAGCCGGACGAGTTTATCGGGATCGCCGAGGATACCGGGCTGATCGTCGAACTGGGCGAGTGGGTTCTCGTCGAGGCCTGCACGCAGCTGGCCCGTTGGCGTGCGAGGTTCGACCAAGCCTCGAGCCTCAGTATCAACATCAACCTGTCGAAGCGTCAGATTATGCAAGCCGACCTGTTGGATGTGATCAGCGGCACGCTGGAGCGGACCGGTATCCCGGCCTCGTCGCTGAAGCTTGAGATCACCGAGACCACGGTCATGGAAAACTCCCAAAGCATCATCACCGTGATGAAGCAGATCCGTGACCTGGGCGTGCATCTGGCGATGGACGATTTCGGGACCGGGCACTCGTCGCTGAGTCGCCTGCACCAGTTCCCCATTGATCAACTCAAGATCGACCACGGCTTCGTCAAGAACATGCAGGATCACCGAGAGTTTGCGGCGGTGATGGATGCGATCGTGACCCTGGCGCACTACCTGCGTCTGGACGTCGTGGCTGAGGGCATCGAGAACAACGACCAGCTCGTCCAGCTCCAGGCTATGGATTGCAGGTTCGGGCAGGGCTTCTTATTCGCCAAGCCGATGCCGTCTAAGCAGGCGACCGATTACCTCGCCAAGCAGTTCGCGGACAACCAACCAGGTGCCTCCGACGCGGCCTGACACAGGCCCCGCCCCCTTCCCATTCATCCGAACCGTCTAGACGCCCGTGGCTTACCTTCATTTTCGGAGATTAAGCCGAATCAGAGGTGATCTTGGTGCGCCTACACATCCGGCGGGGGTTATCTATAATGCCCGGCCTTACATCCCCGACAGGAGCAAAGACCATGGCTGATACGGACCATAGAATCGCGACTAAGGCCCTGCACGCGGGGCAGGAGCCGGACCCGACCACCGGCTCCCGCGCGGTGCCGATCTACGCGACCACCTCATACGCCTTCCGGGACACCGACCACGCCGCGGCGCTGTTCGGGTTGGCGGAGTTCGGCAACATCTACACCCGGCTGATGAACCCGACGACCGACGTGTTAGAAAAACGTCTGGCGGCGATGGACGGCGGGGTGACGGGCCTGTGCTTCGCGTCCGGGCAGGCGGCGATCACCGCTTCGATCCTGACCATCGCGCATGCCGGGCAGAACATCATCTCGGCGACCAGCCTGTACGGGGGGACGTGGACGCTGTTTACCCAGACGTTTAAGAACCTGGGCATCGAGGTGCGGTTCTTCGACGCCGACAAGCCCGAGCAGATCAAGAAGCTTGCGGATGAGAACACGCGGTGCGTGTACATGGAGTCGATCGGGAATCCCAAGAACGATGTCCCGGACTTCAAGGGGATCGCCGACGCGGCGCATGCCTGCGGGGTGCCGGTGATCTGCGACAACACGGTGATGACCCCGATGCTGCTGCGTCCGATCGAGCACGGGATCGACATCGTGGTGTACTCGACGACCAAGTTCATCGGCGGGCACGGCACACACATCGGCGGGGCGATCGTCGATAGCGGCAACTTCAAGTGGGCGGACAACCCCGAGCGTTGGCCGGAGTTCTGCGGGCCTTCGCCCTCGTACCACGGGGCGGTGTTTGAAGAACACCTTAGGCCGATGGGGAATATCGCCTACCTGCTGCACGTCCGCACGCACTGGCTCCGCGACACCGGGGCGGCGATGAGCCCGTTCGCGGCGTTCCTGTTTTTGCAGGGCCTGGAGACGCTTCACCTGCGTATGCCCCGTCACAGCGAGAACGCGCTGGCGGTGGCCAAGCACCTGGAGTCGCATCCGGCGGTGGCTTGGGTGAACTACCCCGGGCTGGCGTCGCATAAGGACCACGCAAGTGCGCAGAAGTACCTGCCCGACGGCCAGGGCGCGATCCTGGGCTTTGGGATCAAGGCCGAAGGCGACAAGGCGATGGAAGCGGGCAAGGCCTTTATCAACGCGACCCAGCTCTGCTCGCACCTGGCGAACATCGGCGACGCCAAGACGCTGGTCATCCACCCCGCGTCCACGACGCACCAGCAGCTGACCGTCGAGGAACAGGCCGAGACCGGGGTAACCCCGGACTACATCCGCATCTCGGTCGGGATCGAGGACGTGGCCGACATTATTGTGGATATCGATCAGGCGCTCGAGGCCGCGGTGGCGGTGGCGGTGTGACCCCGCCAGTTCACACAGATAGTTGATAACCGCACCCTGCCTTCACGGGCAGGGTTTTTCTTGGGTAGCATGTATCTCCTATGACCGATCCTTTCGATAGTACCGACGCGGTCCGATCGGGTTCGCCGTTGCGTCATTTGCAGACGGTGGCGTTTGATGCGCCGTTCAAGATGCGTCTGGGTGGGGAATTGCCTGGTGTGGTCTGTGGGTATGAGACGTATGGGGCGCTGAACACGGATGCATCGAACGCGGTGTTGGTGTGTCACGCGATCTCGGGGGATTCGCATGTGGCGCGGCATGATGCTGAGGATGATCTGGGGTGGTGGGACGCGTTGGTCGGGCCTGGCAAGGCGATCGATACGGATACGCATTTTGTGATCTGCGCGAACGTGTTGGGCGGGTGCCGGGGCAGCACCGGGCCGGGGTCGATCGACCCCAAGACCGGCGGGCCCTACGGCCCATCGTTCCCGGATGTGACCGTGGAGGACATGGTCGATGTGCAGGCGATGCTGCTGGATCACCTGGGCGTGACGAAGCTCGCGGCGGTGATCGGCGGGTCGTTGGGCGGACACCAGGCGATGGCCTGGGCGACGCGCTACCCTCAGCGGGTCGGCGCGTGCTGCGCGCTGGCGACATCGACGCGGTTGACCAGTCAGGCGCTGGCGTTTGATGTGGTGGCGCGCAACGCGATCCAGAGCGATCCGGATTTCCATGCCGGGCAGTATTACGACAAGCCGACCCGGCCGGACACCGGGCTGGCGATCGCGCGGATGCTCGGGCACATTACTTACCTGTCATCCCAAGGCATGTCCGACCGGTTTGATATTGATCGGAACAGCCCCCGGCAGATCGATACCGACTTCGAGGCGAAGTTTTCGGTCGGGTCGTACCTGGCGCACCAGGGCCAGCGGTTCGTCGGGCGGTTTGATGCGAACAGTTACGTGACGTTGTCGATGGCGATGGATTTGTTTGACATGGGCCAGACGCACGAGCAGCGGGTCGAGGCGTTTGCGCCGGCGACCTGCGAATGGCTGGTGGTGAGTTTTTCAAGTGACTGGTTGTTTCTGCCGAGCCAGTCGCGCGAGGTGGTGGCGGCGCTGACCGCCCGCGACCAGGCGGTGACGTACACGGAACTACGGACCGGTTCGGGGCACGATGGTTTTCTGATCGAATCGGATGTGGACCGGTTCGGGGCTTTGGTGCGCGCGGCGATCGGGCCTGCTGAAGCCGGCCCGCCGGGGGATGTTGAGGATGAGCCTTTGAGTTTGATCGATGGGCGGATCGTGGCGTTGATCCAGCCCGGTGAGTCGGTGTTGGACCTTGGCTGCGGGGACGGGCGACTTCTCTCGGCCCTGCGCGATCGGGGGGCGGGGCGGTTGTGTGGGGTGGAAGTCAAGGAGCGTGCGATCGTCGCCACCGCGCAGCGAGGTTTGCCGGTGTTGGATTACGACTTGAACAAGGGGCTGCCGGAGTTTTCGAACGACAGTTTCGACGTCGTGGTGTTGTCCGCGACCCTTCAGGCGATCGGCCGGATCGATGTCTTGTTCGACGAGATGCTCCGAGTCGGCCGGCGGTGCGTGGTGAGTTTCGCGAACTTCGCCTACCGCGATCTGAGGCAGATGTACGCCGAGCACGGCCGAAGCCCCAAGGCCCAGGGGGAATACAGCTACGACTGGTACGACACGCCGAACCGGCGGTTCCCGTCGATCGCGGATGTGGAGGATTTGCTCACCGCCAAGGGCGCGACGATCCACCGTGGGATTTATCTGGACACGCAGGCGGGGAAGGTGATTGCCGAGGACGACGATCCGAATCTGAATGCGGATACGGCGGTGCTGGTGATCAGTCGGGTGGGGTGACACGGCTGCCCCCTCTGTTTGGTTGTCGCGGCTGGTTGATCGCTATGGCGAGCGGATGAGCGAACGTACATCGAAGGCTAATCGGCTTTAGCCTTCGGTGTGACGCGCTTGGGGATGGGGGGCTACTGGGGTGGTGAAAAATCCGGCGGTTCAAGGGCCGTTTTCAGGTTTCTGATGCGGTATGGGTGCAGGCCGATAACCTATCGCAGGATATTGGCCGGGGGCAGGCACATTTCCGTTATATCGCAGCGACAACCGGCCGATTAATCAGATATGAACATATTATGATTTAAGGCGTTCAAGCCCCTGGGGTGACGGCTTTCGCAGGCGTTTAAATAGGAAAACAACGATGCTAAGCAATGAAGTGTTATCTGTCGGCCAAGAGTCGAAGGGTGCCTTGATGTTGCAGGGCCAAGGCGGCTTCTACGAGAAGCTGTTGGATGGGTTAGATGACGGTATTTACTTTGTGGACACGCAGCGATGTATTACCTTCTGGAGCCGGGGCGCTGAACGGATCACGGGGTACAAGGCGGCCGAGGTAGTCGGTTCTTCCTGTGCTGACAATATCCTAATGCATGTGGATGAAAAGGGAGCATGCCTATGCAAGGCCGGGTGCCCGCTCGCGGCCACGATGGAGGACGGCGAGGACAGGAGCGTGGGTCTGTTTCTGCACCATAAGGACGGCCACCG
>JAJDCV010000396.1 GCA_029260675.1 Phycisphaeraceae bacterium | reverse complement strand
CGATAGCTGCCCCCTTACTGGAAAGCCCCTGACCCGCCCGGACCAGGACCTGTCGGATCTGCGCGGTTTGCAGGACTGGTACCTGCGTTACGAACTCACCGCCGTCGAAGGTGTCAGTGAGGTCGCGCCCGTCGGTGGGTTCGTCAAGCAATACCAGGTTGTGGTGGACCCGGTAAAACTACTTGCTTACGGCCTACCGTTGCAAAAAATCAAGATGGCCGTCCAGCAATCGAACATCGATGTCGGTGGACGGCTCATCGAGATGAGCGAGACCGAGTACATGGTCCGCGGTTTGGGCTACCTTGGCGGCATGACGGACCGTGAGATCGAAGAAGCTAAGGCCGCGGGGCAAACAGTCGAAAACGCCCGGACGGACAAGGCTCTGACCGAATTACGCAAGACCGCCTTAGGTGCCAACGAGAGCGGCACACCGATCTACCTGGCGGATGTGGCGGAGGTGCGTGTCGGGCCCGAGATCCGACGCGGCATCGCCGAATGGAACGGGTTGGGTGAGGTGGTCGGCGGTACGATCGTCATGCGGTATGCCCAGAACGCGCAGGCCACCATCGAGCGGGCCAGGGATAAGCTCTTTGAGCTAGAGAAAGGCCTGCCACCCGGCGTGGCGATCGAGGTCGCCTACGATCGATCGGACCTGATCGAACGTGCCGTCGATACCGTCCGCAAGACACTGACGGAGGAGATCATCGTTGTCTCGCTGGTGATACTGGTGTTCCTCCTGCACGCCCGCAGCGCGATGGTCGCCGCGTTCGTCCTGCCGATCGGGGTGATGGCGACCCTGTCGATCATGTACCTGTTCGACATCAACGCCAACATCATGAGCCTGGGCGGCATCGCCATCTCCATCGGCATCATGGTGGACAGCTCAATCGTGATGGTCGAGAACGCGCACAAGCACCTGGAGCGCGAGAAACACCGCGTAGCCGGGGGCGGGGAACCCTTACCGCGCACGGTGATCATCGGCGAGGCGGCGGCCGAAGTCGGGCCGACCCTCTTCTTCAGCCTGCTGATTATCACCGTCAGCTTCCTGCCGATCTTCGTGCTCGGCGAGCAGTCCGGGCGGATGTTTAAGCCACTGGCCTTCACCAAGACGTTCGCCATGGGCAGCGCCGCCATCCTGGCGATCACCATCATCCCCGTGATGATGGTGTACTTCATCTCCGAGCGGGTGGTTCCCAAGGCCTGGTCGGCCGCTAAACGATTCGCTGTGTACGGCACCGTGACACTCGCACCGGCACTGATCGTGGCCGTGGCACCCATGCCCCGGCTCGATGACTACCGCTGGTGGATCGCTTTGGCATGGATTGTGATCGCCGGGCTCATGGTGCTGCCTCAGAAGATCTATTCCGAGGAGCGCAACCCGGTCAGCCTCGTACTTCAAAAGATCTACAACCCGGCGTTCAACTTCGTTATGCAATACCAGTGGACGACACTGATCGCGGCGTTGATGCTCATGCTGGTCACACTCTGGCCCTTTAGCCAACTCGGCAGCGAATTCATGCCCCCGCTTGAAGAAGGCGATCTGCTCTTCATGCCCACTACCGACCCCGGTATCAGCATGACCAAGGCCCGGGAGCTGCTCCAGCAGACGGACAAGCTGATCATGCAGTTCCCCGAGGTCGAGACCGTCTTCGGCAAGGCCGGTCGATCCGAAACCGCTACCGACCCCGCGCCTCCGAGCATGCTCGAAACGACAATCACACTCCGGCGCGACAAGAGCCTGTGGCGAACCAAGACCGTGGGTCGCTTCTACGGGAGCTGGCCCGATTGGCTGGCGTGGCTGCCGGGAAAGGTTTGGCCGGATGAGCAGACCATCAACATCAAAGACCTTATCTATGGATATGAGTGGGCGGACGGCACGCATGTGCCCGGGTTAAACGAGGTCATCCAGGTTCCAGGGCTGACCAACGCCTGGACGATGCCGATCAAGACGCGGATCGACATGCTCTCGACCGGGATCAAGACCCCGATCGGGATCAAGTTCCTCGGGCCGGACCTGCGTGTCTTATCCGACCTCGCGGGTCAGATCGCCGGCGTGGTTAAGACCGCCGAGGGAACCGGCCCGTACACGATCAGCGCCTTCCCCGAGAAGAGCGTCGGTGGGAACTACTTCGACATCCAGATCAATCGAGATGAGATCGCCCGTTACGGCCTGAGCATTGCTAATGTACAGGACGTGGTCATGAGCGCGATGGGTGGGATGAACATTACGTCCACGGTAGAGGGGCTGGAGCGCTACCCGGTCAACGTGCGTTACCCCCATGAACTGCGCGACAATATCGATTCCCTGCGGCAGACGCTTGTCAGCACCCCGTCGGGAGCGCAAGTCCCTATTGGCCAACTGGCTGAGATCCAGATCCACAAGGGTCCGCCCATGATCAAGAGTGAGAACGCCCGACTGACGAGTTGGGTGTATGTGGACATCGCGGGGCTCGACGTCGGCACCTACGTCGCCAACGCCCAGAAGGCCGTGGCCGAATCGGTCGAGTTCCCACCCGGCTACAGC
>JAJDCV010000395.1 GCA_029260675.1 Phycisphaeraceae bacterium | reverse complement strand
AATGGGCGATACTGGACTCGAACCAGTGACTTCTTCGGTGTAAACGAAGCGCTCTAGCCAACTGAGCTAATCGCCCGATGGGCGGCATTATAACGATCTGGACGAGATCCGTTTCATCCCGCCGGGCCCGTCAGGTCCGCTGGTGGAGGCTTGATCGCTGACACAGCACGAAACCGCTTAGGGTCAGTGCCACAGCGTAAATCCCCGGTTCCGGGATCAGCACCGAGGCCTCTGCGTGCGGCGGGGAGCCGGCGTTCCAGTTGCCCAGAACGATGGTGAGGTCATCGATGCCTACAAACCCATCGCCGGAGGGGTCGCCCTGCTGGTGGTTGCCCGGTGTGACGGCGAGGTTCCAGGCGGGGAGGATAATGTTCAGGTCATCGATGCCGACGAAGCCGTCTGCGTTCAGATCGCCTGGTAGGGTCGCGAACACGGGGTTTAAGATGTAATTGGTGCCGGTGACGCCCGGGAGCGGATCGCCGGGATCGAAAGCGTGCAGGAAGATGCCTGGTAAGTTGAAGGGGCCTGCGGGGATGGTGCCGAAGTGTGCGTTAAGTGAGTTTACGGATTCCTGGGAGCGGCCCCACACTTCTGTTTCGTTTCCGTCTCCGTCGATCGCGCGGTACTTGGTGTGGAATTGAAACAACTCGCCCGCTACGGATACGCCTAATGTAGAGAACAGTTCGATATTCTGTATTTCGACGTATCTGCTTTCTAACCCTTCCGCGGTTGGGCTTAGGTCGGCAAAATCCAGGGGGTTGACGGGGACCGGGTCTAAGCCGGTGTTGATGGTTGGGTTGGGGACGATGTTGGCGGGGGTCAAGGGTGTTGTCAGCTCAAACAGGCCCTTGAAGTTATGGGTGGTGGCGGTGAAACTTATGACGTCGCCGGTATAGATGCCGGGGAGGAAGTCATCCAAGGCCAGGCCGTCGCTGCCGGCAAAGAAAGATACGGCACGTGTATCGTCGCGCAGTTGAATTAGATCCGTCCCGGCGAGCGTCATCCGGGTTGAGTTGATCACGAGTGCCTGGTCGATGGTCACCTGTGTCCCGACCGGTAGCGCGGCGGCTTCGGCGAGGGTGATCGCAAAAGATTCAGACGTTACACCCGTGAGCGCAAGATTGAAGGCAAGCAGCGATGCGGCAGGCAAAACCTTGACGGGGCGGTGGGATTCGCTTGGATGCTGGGCGGAGCGTGGGTGGATAACGGGATGGTTTGACACTTCTAAGTCCCCGTCGGAGGCGGCTAAACAATCAGGGGCAATCACCCTGTATCGCCGAGTATTATCTTCAAGTAGCAGCCCTATTGTAGTGCATCCGAAGTATTTGTGAACCAAAATCTTAGTTCGCGGTGCAATCTGGGCCCAGGTGTTGACTATCGCAGCCGTTCGTATCGGTGGAACGTGAAGGCGTATTCGTGGCGGTCGTCGGGTTCGTGGCGGGTCTGGTCGGTGAGGCACCAGTCGGCGGGTGCGAAGTCGGGGAAGTGGGCGTCGCCGTCGGGGTGGGCGTGGACGAGGGTGAGGTAGAGGTTGTCCGCCAGGTGGAGGGCGTCCTGGTAGGCCTGTTCGCCGCCGCAGATGAAGACTTCGCCGTTGGATTCTGCCATGTTAATGGCGTCGAGGATACTTACGGTGGTTTCGATGCCGGGGGCGGTGTAGTTGGTGTCACGTGTGAGGATGATGTTGCGGCGGTTGGGCAGGGGTTTGCTGCCGATTGACTCGAAGGTCTTTCGGCCCATGACGACGGTGTGGCCGGTGGTGAGGCGGACGAAGTGTTTCATCTCGTCGGGCAGGCGCCAGGGGAGTTTGCCATCCTTGCCGATGACGCGGTTCTCGGCCATGGCGGCGACGATGCTGATGGTGGGACGGTTAGGCATGGGGGATGGGGGATGGCTGATAGGGTAGTGATCAGTGATGAATACGCACGTGTTGAACAGGTGGATTATCGAAACTCATGCCACAGGATCCGAGTATGTCTTTCCATCCTCCATCCGAAATCCGCAATCCCCCATCAGGATCACACCGACACGGCGGCTTTGATGTGTGGGTGGGGGTCGTAATTATGTAGTTCGAAGTCTTCGTAGGTGAAGTCGAAGATGTCGTTGACATCGGGGTTGAGTTTCATGGCGGGCAGGGGGCGGGGGTCGCGTGTGAGTTGTTCGCGGGCCTGGTCGATGTGGTTGTTGTATAGATGTGCGTCGCCGAGGGTGTGGATGAACTCGCCGGGTTTCAGGCCGGTGACCTGGGCGGCCATGAGTGTGAGCAGGGCGTAGCTTGCGATGTTGAATGGCAGGCCCAGGAAGATGTCGGCGCTGCGTTGGTAGAGCTGGCATGAGAGCCGGCCGTCGGCGACGTAGAACTGGAAGAGGGTGTGGCAGGGGGGCAGGGCCATCTTCTCGATCTGTGCGACGTTCCAGGCGCAAACGATCATGCGTCGTGAGTCGGGCGTGTGTTTGATCTGGTCGATGACCTGGGTGATCTGGTCGATGTGTCGTCCGCCGGGCGCGGGCCAGTTGCGCCACTGGTAGCCGTAGACCGGCCCGAGTTCGCCGTCGTCGTCGGCCCACTCGTCCCAGATGCTGACGTCGTTCTCGCGGAGGAAGCGGGTGTTGGTTTCGCCGCGGAGGAACCAGAGCAGCTCGTAGGTGATGGATCGCAGGTGCAACTTCTTGGTGGTCAGCAGGGGGAAGCCCCCGCCCCCGGATGCCCCCACGGCGTCGCCGCGGTCTGACTCGGGGTCGAGGCTGAAGCGCATCTGGTGGCCGAACACACTGCGGGTGCCGGTGCCGGTGCGGTCGTCCTTGATC
>JAJDCV010000394.1 GCA_029260675.1 Phycisphaeraceae bacterium | reverse complement strand
GTGCGCGTCAGCACCTGGACCACCTGGCGCAGATCGGGCGGGTGAGTACGATGGGTGAGATGGCGGCGGGCCTGGCGCACGAGTTGCACCAGCCGCTGGCGGCCATCACCAGCTACGCCAAGGGTTGCCTGCGTGTGCTCAACGAGGAGTCGCCGGATTTCGACCGTGTTTGTTATGCCGTGACCCATATGGACGAGCAGAGCACGCGCGCCGCGGACATCATCGATCGGCTACGGACGTTCCTCACCCCGGACAGCATCCAGAAGATGCCCCAGGCGTTACGGCCGCTTGTCGAGGAGTCGGCTGGGTTCGTGGAGCTGGACCGCAAACGGCTGGGCATCGACCTGCAGATCGATGTCAGCGATCAGATATCCCCCGTCCTGATCGATCGGGTTCAGATCCAGCAGGTGATTGTGAATCTGCTGAAGAACGCGTTTGAGTCGTTGCAGGATTATGGGTCCGGCAAACGAAAAGTCACGATCCAGGCCGTGCCCCTGGGCGTAGAGGAAATCCAGGTCCAGGTCCGCGATACGGGCCCGGGGTGCAAGCCCGAGGATCTGTCGCGGGTGTTTGAGCCGTTTGTCAGCACGAAGGCGGGGAGCATGGGGATGGGGCTCTCCATCAGCCGAACGATCATCGAGGCCCACGAGGGGCGTCTCTGGGCGACAACGCACGACGGATGTGGTATGACATTCAGCTTCACGATTGCGGTGGATAACCATGAAACATCTGAAATCAGTTGAGTCCAAGCCCGCAGCTTCCGCGGACACCGCGACGGTCTTCGTGGTCGATGACGACGAGGGGCTGCGCAAAGCGATCGAGTTTCTGCTGGACACCGCGGGCCTGACCGCCAAGTCCTTCGTCTCCGGCCAGGCGTTCCTCGAATACTACCGCCCTGAGATGCGAGGGTGCATGCTCCTGGATATCCGGATGCCCGATATCAGCGGGCTGGACTTCCAGGAAAAGATCCGAGAGCGGGACATCAACCTCCCGGTGATCCTGATCTCGGCATACGGGACGATCCCCCTGGCGGTCCGCGCGATGCGTGAGGGGGCGTTCGACTTCATCGAAAAACCGTTCGATGACGAGTTCCTGCTCAAGCGCATCCGCGAGGCGATCACATTCGACATCGACCGGCGTGCCGGCGACCAGAAGGTCCGTGCGGCCGAGGCGCAGCTTGTCAGCCTCACGTCTCGTGAGAAACAGATCATGGCGTATGTCGTGGCCGGGAAACTCAACAAGCAGATCGCCGCGGAGTTGGGGATCAGCGCCAAGACCGTTGAGAATCACCGGGCCCGCGTGATGGAAAAGATGGGCGTCAAGGGCCTGGCGGAGCTGGTCCATCTGGCGAACCTTCTGCAGATCGATGCCCCGGATGAATCCGGCGGGGCGTGATCGTATAGCCCCAAACGGCATAGCCGATGAATGGATCGTCGATAGCGCATTTGAGCTGTCATGCGCGGTGCCCGCGAGGTGAGGTTTCCTATCTTCACATAACACCTCAGACCCTTTAGCTTTTTCAGAACCGGCAACTCCTGCGGCCGTAGTAGGTCAGTACGGCCCTATAGCCAAACGCGGGGCATTTTTTGGTCTGTGCGCTGGAACAAAGCGGGTTTGGAAACGTCTTTTTTATAGATTGGCAGGATCCCCAAGCGGTGTTTTGTCCTGCCCTCGGCGCGACGTGATAGCGGCGCAGAATTGACATAAGGGATTGCAATGCCTGTGGATAATGCTAATATGAACCGATCATATTTATACTGATGAGTTGATCTTGACCTGGTGCTTGCGGCACTCATCCGTGCGGGCGACGGCTTGGTGCCTGTGTGGGATTTCGGGGTATGCAAGACGGTAATAACTGTGGGGTTGCCGCGATGAGTTCCAACGGCCAGAAACAAAACACGCCTTTAGGCAGATTGCTTTTGGGCAACCAGTCGATCACCGAGAGCCAACTCGACGGGGCGCTGAAGTGGCAGGCGGATCGGGGAGGGCGATTGGGCGAGGTGCTCCAGCAGTTGGGGTATGCCGATGCCCGCAGTGTACGCCGGGCGCTGGTCGATCAGCGGCAGATCTCAACGGCCGACCTGCACCAGACCCCGCCCAAGGGTGAGGCGGTGGGTTTGATCCCCGCGGAGGTTGCTACCAAGTACCGCGTGCTGCCTTTGGCGTTGGTCAATGGGTGCCTGCGTCTGGCGATGGCGGACCCGTTCGATCGGCAGGCTCTGGACGCGACACGTCTGCTGACCCGTAAGACACTCGACCCGGTTTACGTCGAGGAGAAGGATCTAGTCGAAGCGATCGACCGGGCATACGGGTCAAATGTGGCGAGGATGATCGCCGACCTCGACGACGACGATACCCACGCCAGCCTCGATGCGCCCGCCGACATCACGGCGCACCTGACCGAGCTGGCGCGCGAGCCAACGGTCGTCAACCTCGTCGACCTGATCATCCACGAGGCGGTCGAGGCCCGGGCCAGTGACATCCATATCGAGCCGTTCGAAAAAGTGTTGAAGGTCAAGTACCGGATCGACGGCATGCTGCACGACATGTCGCCGCCGCCCAAGCACCTGCAATCGGCCATCACATCACGGTTGAAGATCATCGCCGGGATGAATATCGCCGAACGGTTTATCCCCCAGGACGGGCACATCGACTTCGACACACCACGCGGCAAGATCGACCTGCGTGTCGCCACCGTGCCCACGGTCTACGGCGAAAGCATCGTGTTGCGTATCCTCGACAGGACGGCGGCCCTGTTCGGGTTAGATGACCTGGGCCTGCCCGGGCAGCAGCTCGAGCAGTACAAACATTTATTGAAGAGCCCGCACGGGATCGTGCTGGTCACCGGCCCCACCGGCAGCGGCAAGACCACCACGCTCTACGCCTCGCTGAACCAGATCTATTCACCGACGCTGAAAATCATCACCATCGAGGACCCGGTCGAGTACCGCCTGGAGGGTGTCAACCAGATCCCGGTCAATCCCAAACGTGGGTTGGTGTTCGCCGATGGTTTGCGCGCTATCCTGCGCCAGGACCCGGACGTGGTGATGGTCGGCGAGATCCGAGACCGGGAGACGGCGGACATCTCGATCCGCTCGGCGCTGACCGGCCACATGGTTTTCTCGACTCTGCACACCAACGACGCGGTCGGCGCGATCGCCCGTCTGATCGATATGGGGGTCGAGCCGTTCCTGATCGCGTCGTCGTTGCGGGCGGTGTTGGCTCAGCGGCTGGTCAGGCGGATCTGCCCATCCTGTAAACAGCCGGTCAGGCCCGACGAGTCCGTGCTGCGCCGCATGGGGCACCATGCCAACGGCGGTTCGACGTTCTACGAGGGTGCCGGGTGCCGGGACTGTCGGCAGACGGGTTACAGCGGGCGGATGGGAATTTTTGAGCTTTTGTGTGTGACCGACGCGGTTCAGGACGCGATCGGTCGGCGTGCGACTTCATCGCAGATGACGGCGTCGGCGGGCGAGGGGCACGTTCCGATGGTCGAGGATGGATACCGCAAGGCCGCGGCGGGACTCACGACGATCTCGGAGGTCTTGCGTGTGACACAGGAGGGGTAGCGTGATCGCTTCCCGAGGTTTTGTGCATCATTTGGAACCAAGACGTTGCCAGAGT
>JAJDCV010000393.1 GCA_029260675.1 Phycisphaeraceae bacterium | reverse complement strand
CAAGATCGGCCGCCTTGGCAACTAATTCGATATAGCGCTGCGGCTGCTCGATCACCATCGGGTCACCGTCGCGGTCGTAGTGGATCTGCACCAACAGCCGGTTAATGCCCTGACGTTGGCAAAATCCCAACAACTCATCTTGACCCTCTGAGTCCAGAATCCAGTCTTTGCTCCATACCCACAAGCCCTTAATAGGTGACTCGCCCCGGCTTGTCAGGGACAAAGCCTCACTGGCTTGATCTGAAGGTGTCACAGGCGGCTCACCTGCCAAGGCGCAAGCCGTTAGCGCAAGAGTCAACGTGAAAACCAGCCCAAATGTGTTAATCAGCACGATTGAGTCCTTTGTGACCCTCTGATTCTGTCAGTGACATATGAATACACTGCTGCCTCCAACCCGGACGTAACCTCCGCCTATACCCGTATTTCAGGCTGAAAGACGGATTCATCGTCAAACGTTCATACACTCTTAGACTATCACCGGGTTGACCCCCGGTCAATCATTATTTCAAACTATGAATATATTTATCGGGATGATCCTAAGATTCCCTCAT
The DNA here is from genome assembly GCA_029260675.1 of Phycisphaeraceae bacterium. Lineage (GTDB taxonomy): Bacteria > Planctomycetota > Phycisphaerae > Phycisphaerales > Phycisphaeraceae > JAJRRS01. The sequence goes on along the minus strand of JAJDCV010000393.1, from coordinate 4,692 downwards.
CCCTGTCATATCAAGCGATTTCAAAAGGTATTGGGTACGGGTGGCTGCGGGCCGATCAACACCCGTAACCCATGGAGGTCATGCCGGAAACGAGCACCACTAGACCCGGTTGCGGTATAGGCTGGGATCAACCACCACCGCCATCGCCTGGGTATCCAGGCCTCCACCCAGGAAGGTATCGACTGCCTGGATGACCGGGCCGGGCTCAAGAATCAAAGCACGGTGCTGGACGTCCAGAACCTGGATATTCGGCTTACTTTTCAGCCAGGCATCAACCTTGTCGAGTTGCCCCTGGAAGACCTTTTTCAGTGCGGCCTCCTGCAACGCGGCCCCCCGCTTACCGCTGCGATCGAGCATCTTCCGCTGTGAAGCGACCACCTCATCAAGCGCCCGCCGCATGAAAACAATCTTATATTGATAGTCATCGGGGAGATCCGCCAGGAGCATATGGATCGCCTTGACCACCTTACCAGGCGCTTCTTTGAGCACGCCCGGGTCGGTCTTCAGCTGCTTGATAGCCTCCAGCTCGTAGTACCCCTTGGGGTTATCGTCGTCCGCCACCCGCTGAAAATCAGCGAACGGGGCGATCCCCCCCGCCTCGAGCATCTGCATCATCAGACTGGTCCCCGACCGAGGTAGGCCCGAGACGACAACAATCGTGTTTTCCAATCCCTTCACGTGCGGCTCCTTACCGTGACAACGTCAATCGTCATGTGTTTCTTGCCAGGCTTTTTGAAGACCTGCCAGCACAATCAGGCCCATTCACAGGCCGTGTCATAAAGCAGAACCAACAAAAATACAAGGTCTGCTATAAAAAATCTTCAATCAACACCCTATGGATATATGCATATAAGTATTTATATGACATAATTAACGGCACAATATCTCAGATACCAGCCCATTCTTAAAATAAAAGTTCAGTCAACGAAATAAGTTTCTTGACTTTCGGGGTGTCCCGGTGGTATAAGTTAGTCATGGAAAGGCTTGCCGGGGCGTCTTCCCAGGTGTAGGTGAGTTGTCACACTTACACAAAACCGCATTGGAGCACACACACCTGATACAGGAGAAATAGGTGATGGCGGAGAGAATCAGTCAAAAATCGATCAAGCAGCTCATGGCTTATTCGGCCGCAACAGGCCTGGGCGCCTTCGCCGCGGGGCAGCAGGCCCAAGGCACCGTCGTAGTTGGCGACCTGAATTACGTCGGCGAGTGGGATCCCATCGCGCACCCCACCCCGCCGAACGGCAATGCCGGCGACGACATCATGGAGATCAACTGGGACGCCGGCCAGCCCTTCGACCTTCAAACGGCCAACAACCCCGGCGGTATCGACCACTTCATCAACGCCGGCAAGTTCGGCGTGCAGATGAGCCCCTGGTGCGACCAGGCCAACTTCCCCGGCTGCCGCGGGGACTCCCCCGGATTTGCCGGCGTCACCAGCTTCACGTTCTCTTCGCAGGCCACGCTCGATTCCAACAACTCCGCCAACCTGGATCCCCTGGATCCGTTCTACACACTCGATTACATTAACAACACCTACTACACGGTGGGCTTCGGGCCCGGCGTCTCGATTGATGGCACGCAAAAGACCGTAGGCGTCATCAATAACGACTACTACTCCGGTTTCCTGACCATGCTCGGTAGCTTCGGCATCGGGGATAACGACGCGATCACACACGCCGCACAGGGCAGCTTCGTCGCGTTCAGCTTCGAGGGCACCGACGGCACGCACTACGGCTGGGTCCAGATCGGCCGGCAGACCGGGCCGTCGACCTTCACCAAGGCCAAGTACCACAGCTATGCTTTTGAAACCGTCGCGGGTGTGCCGATCTCCACGCCGATCCTCGGCGACTTTAACTTCGATGGCTTCGTTGGGCTCCTCGACCTCAACAGCGTCCTGAGCAACTGGAACCAGACTGTCGATCACGGCGACTGGACCGTGGGCGATTCGGCCGGGTTCGTGCAAGGCCCGGGCACCGGTCGCGCCGAGAATGTTGCTGGCGGGGACGGCTTCGTGGGGCTTGCTGACCTTAACGAGATCTTAGGTAATTGGAACAACGGCGTACCGCCGACCTCCGGCGCCGCCGTCCCCGAGCCGGCTTCACTGATCCTGCTGGCCGCGGGTGCCGGTGCGGCTGGGCTGCGTCGGCGTCGTGCGTGAAAACGTGAGATTGCATCCTCCTCTTGACTTGTTCAAGTGATTTCGCCGGGGGTGGGCGAAAACCCACTCCCGGTCTTTCCCGGCCAGAGTGTGCCGGATTGACTAAAAATCGTGGTAAATATATGTTCAATCATAGAAAAAATACTTGACTCAACCACTGTAACGGTGCATAGTGTTTGTGGATTGTTCGCATTTCGCTGCCCAACTGTTAAAGGCAGCATATCCATCCTGGAAGGAGAGAAAGACAATGAGCGAGATTCTTGATCGTATGTCGACAAAGAGGTTGATGGCCTACTCGGCCGCAGCCGGTATGGGGGCGTTCGCCCTCGGCCAAGACGCACAGGCCGCGGTTCAGGAGAACCTCAGCCTCAGCGGCACCACCTTTTCCCACTCGGGAATCGCCGCCAACGGCGACGACTTCACCGTCGATATCGACATCGATGGTGACGCCACCAACGACACCCGCCTGGGCGTGTTCCTCAACGCCATCGGCATGACCGGCTTCCCCGGCAACGCCGTCCTGGCTGACGCCCCCAATGACTTCAACCCTGCCACCAACTCGTACTACGTCACCGGTTTTGCCAACGGCAGCACCGTTGACGGCAACAACGAAACGGCTGGCGGCGGCATCAACCTGGCGTTCGTCACGCCTTACGTCCCGCTCTACGGCGGATATCGCTATCAGCTGTTCCACACCGCCAACGGTGAGTGGATCGGCGTCCAGTTTGACATCGGTGGCAACACCCACTTCGGTGCCATCGAGGTCCGTGAATTCGCCGGCTTGGGCCCGTTGGACGGCAATGCCAGCGGCAGCCCCAACGACAGCCCGCTGGATATTTCCCTCGACCCGGTCCGCGTGACCCTCGGTGCGATGATCTGGGAAACCACCCCGGGTGCCACGCTGGTCATCCCCGAGCCCGCCTCCCTGAGCCTCCTGGCTATGGGTGCCGGTGCCATCGGCCTGCGTCGTCGTTCGGCGTAAGATTTGCTGCTGTTTATGGTATATCCTTCACTGGGCGGGGATGAAAATCCCCGCCCAGTTTTTAATTCCCCCACTCCGCGTTTTCTGAGGTCATTGGAACATGGGTGAACGGCTCGCAAAGAAAATCCTGCTGATCGGCTGGGATGCCGCCGACTGGAAGATGATCAACCCGCTATTGGAAAAGGGCTGGATGCCCAACCTCCAGAAGCTCATGGACAACGGCGTCAGCGGGAACCTGGCGACCATCCGCCCGATCCTCTCGCCGATGCTCTGGAACTCGATCGCCACAGGCAAGCGCGCCGACAAGCACGGGATCTGCGGCTTCATGGAGCCTAACCCCGACGGCACGGGTGTCCGACCCGTCACCAGCACCAGCCGAAAGTGCAAGGCCCTGTGGAACATCCTCACCCAGAACCAGATGCGATCAAACGTCGTGGGCTGGTTCGCCTCCGATCCCGCCGAGCCGATCAACGGCGCCATCGTCAGCGACCGCTACCAGGCGATGTGCAAAGTCCGAGAGGACAAACGCGAGGCAACGCCCGGGCTCTGCCACCCCCCCGAACTGGCCGACAAACTCATGGAGTTGCTGGTCGATCCCTCCCTGATCGACGGACACGCCCTGACCCCGTTCGTCCCCGAAGCCGCACGCATCGACCAGACCAAAGACCCGCGCCTGCTTCAACTGGCCATGCTCATCTCGCGCATGTCGTCCGTCCAGGCCGCGGCCCACTACCTGATGTACAAAGAGCCTTGGGATTTAACCGCGATCTACTTCGACGCGATCGACCACTTCGGCCACGCCTTCATGCCCTACCACGGACCGCAGATGCAAGGCGTCAGCGACGAAGACGCACTGATCTATAAAGACGTGATGAACGGCGTCTACCGCTTCCAGGACCTGATGCTCGAAGCGACCCTCCAGATGGCCGGGGAAGACACCACCGTCATTATCGTGTCCGACCATGGATTCCATAACGACGACAGCCGTCCCAGCACCAGCGGGATGGACAACCCCGAGGGCTGGCACAGCCCCTACGGGATGGCGGTCATCAGCGGCCCGGGCATCAAGAAGAGCGAAAAACTCTACGGCGCGACCCTGCTGGACGTGACCCCCACTGTCCTGGCGTTATTCGGCTTGCCGATCGCCAAAGACATGGACGGACGGCCGTGGCTCGAGATCATGGACAAACCCGGGCACGTCGAACGCATCGCCAGTTGGGAATCTGTTGCCGGGGACGGCGGCCAGCACCCAGCGGACCGGCGCGAGGATCCGGTCGAGTCGGCCGAGGCGATCCGGCAACTCGTTGAGCTGGGTTACATCGATGCGCCCGGCGAGGACACCGAAGAGACGATCCGCAAGACCGAACGCGATCTGAAAGTGAACATGGCTCTGGCAGTCTCCAACAGCGGGCGCGCCGGCGGGGCGATCGCACTCTGGGAGCAGCTATTGGAGCAAGCGCCCGACGAACAGGCGCTCATAATCCAACTGGCGCTCGCACAGTTGCGCGTCGGGAGCGCGACCGATGCGCTGGAAACGCTCGAGCGTCTG
>JAJDCV010000392.1 GCA_029260675.1 Phycisphaeraceae bacterium | reverse complement strand
TAAACTTTTCGCCGCTTTCATACATTCGGCCTCGGCCTTGTCCCACTGCGCCGGCTCGCCGACGTATGTATCCCCGTCCGGGTCACGCATCCCGACACGCCCGCGGTAGTCATCCATCCCAAGCGTGTTGAACACAATCTTCACCAGTTCCAGGCAACCGCCTAGCTCGGCGTCGAGCTGATCCTCGGTGCAGAACAGGTGCGCATCGTCCTGTGTGAACCCACGCACGCGCGTCATCCCGCCGAGCTCCCCGGACTGCTCCCAGCGGTACACCGTTCCGAATTCGGCGAGCCGTATCGGCAGGTCGCGGTAGCTGTGCTTGTCGCTTGCAAAAATCCGGATGTGGTGCGGGCAGTTCATCGGCTTCAATAGATACCCGTCGATCTCGCCCGCTTCCATCTGGCTGGAAAGCTGCGCACAGGTACACCCCTCATCCGCCAGCGACTGCACCTGCTCCCGGCTGACCAGTGCCGGGTACTGGCTGTCCTGGTAGTACGGGTAGTGCCCGCTGGTCTTGTAGAGCCCCAGCTTGCCGATGTGCGGCGTGAACACCTGCTTGTATCCCTGCCGCGTCAGGTGCTCAGCGATGAAGTTTTGCAACTCCTGCCGAACGATCGCGCCGTTGGGTTTCCAGAGCACCAGTCCCTGACCGACCTGCTCATCGATGGTGTACAGCCCCAGCCTCGGCCCGATCACCCGGTGGTCGCGCTGCCGGGCCTGCTCAAGATTCTCAAGGTGTTCATCGAGGTCCGTCTGCGTGAAGAACGCCGTGCCATACACCCGCTGGAACCGGTCCGAAGTCACGTCCCCGTGCCAGTGCGAGCTGGCGATGCTCATCACCTTGAACGCGCCGACTGTTCCAGTTGACGGGATGTGCGGCCCCATGCAGAGGTCTTCGAAGTACTGGTGGCCCGTGCCTTGTTCACCGGTGACATACCATGAGAGCGTGTTGGCCCCCCCCTCCATCGCGCGTTGTGCGTTGTCGATCTTGTACTTGTTGGCTTCCTGCTCGAGTTTAGGCAGGCCTTCGCCGGGCGCAAGCTCGTACCGCGTGAACTTCCGATCCTCCTCGACGATCTTTTTCATCTCCGCCTCGATCTTCTCGAAGTCGTCGCTGCTGATCGGCGTATCCAAAGCGATGTCGTAGTAGAACCCGTTATCCAACGGCGGCCCGTAGGCGAGTTGCGTGTCGGGCCAGAGTTTGCAGATCGCCTCGGCCATGACGTGGGCGCAGGAGTGGCGCAGCAGGTACAGCGCATCCACATCCGGCTTCCCATCACGCCATTTGCTCTTGCCCTTCTTGTCTTCTCGCGGCTTGGTGATGATCGCCAGGTTGCAGTCCCCCGGCAGGGGGCGGTTCAGGTCATAGAGATCCCCGTCGACCTTCGCCCCGATCGCCGCCTTGGCGAGCCCCGCACCGATGTCCGCCGCCACTTCCCCGGCCGTGACCTGCTTATCAAACGATTTTTCGCTGCCGTCCGGCAGGGTGATCTTCATAACGCTGCGATCCTCTCGATTCCGACTGGGGGCTAAAGGCTAAATGCTAATGGCTAATGGCTTGAAACAAAAAAGCCGCCCGATGAAGGCGGCCGTGAGGGTCTGCTTGGTTGAGGAACACCCTAGCAAACAACGGCCCGCCCGCCGGTGGTTCCGGGGGTCGTCGTCGTCGTGCTGGTCGTGGTGATGTTCAACATGGTCTGACAGCTTACATCGGCCGATCCCGGCGTCAAGATCAATGACTATTCTTCATCGGGCCGGGCTTGAGCCGCATCCGCCGGGGTGTACTTAAACCCCGAGATGATGACCTCGATCGGCTGCCCGTCGGTCGGCGGGTCGCCTAGGTGGTCACGGTCGGCGTTGTTCAGCCACAGGTTGATCCGCGTGTTGGTCGTCGGGCTTGGCTTGGGGATCACGATCGGGTCGGTCACCTCACCTTGGCCGTTGCCCACGATCCTCGGCGGGTTGGTGTCATCGAAGCCCCACCGGTCGATGAGTCGTTTCGGGTCCTGCTCCTCACCCTGGTAGCTGGCACACGTCACCCGCGTCGGGCTCCACTGGATCACATGCGTAGACACGTCGCCGGTCAGTTTCATGTGCCGGACCTTGACCCGCTCGGGGTGCCTGCCCGATTCCGTGTCCGGCCCCCAGCCGGGATGGACCGCGTAGTGCAGGTTCGGAGCACCGGCCTTGGACCACCGGGTCACCTCGATATCAATCTCGCTGTTGGCATCGGTCTTCCAGGTCTGCGTGTCCCAGGTGAACAGACCCAGGACCACGTTGGGGTCGAGTTTGTCGATTGGGCCGGTGACCTGGAACTCGTACTCGCCGTACCCCGTGGAGGCCTCGGAGACGACTTCGGTACAACGCCACTTGCCGTCGCGCAGCGAGATCGTCAGGTGCAGTCGGCCTTGGTCATCGACCCAGACGTCCCGCTCATCGTTAGAAAAGTAATTGGGCCCAGGCCCGGCCTTCCCCTCCGCGTTGTGCTTGATCCCCCAGCTCATCCCTGCGAACTCGATCGTGCGCGGCGTGGTTTCAATGTGAGGGATCTCGGCCGATGGTGTCGTCGCAGCCTCTTCCGGTTGCGTTGTCGGCGGGGCCTGCCCCAAGGCACGTAGCGGGCCCGGAAGGATCGCCGCGGCTAGGATCATGGCAGTGATAGGGAGGGCAGGGGGCATAATTTACCTCATTCAATGTATATATTGACCTTGTATGATACATCGCTTGCTCAAAGCCGTAAAATCATCCCCTCCATAGTCCGCTTTGGGTACAATGATCGAACCGATTGACGGGGAGTATCCGGTGTGAAATCCGGGGGGTATCCGGTGGGCCGGGGGTTAGTTGTGTGTACCCAGAGAGGTTATAGATGGTTAGCGATATCACGACCCAGACCACTTTCAGTTATTCGTCCCGCGCCAAAAATGCCGTGGACCAGCCGATCAGCTACCTGATGACGCTGGCGTTGACCCAGCCGGAGTTGATCTCACTCGCCGCCGGCTTCGTCGACTACCAGACCCTCCCCGGGGCCGACACCGACACGCTGATGCACCAGATCCTCTCGGACCCCGCCGCCGCCCAGGCCGCGCTACAGTACGGCCGGACCCAGGGGCTCACCGAGCTGCGCCAAGAGGCCTACAAACACCTCGCTAAGTGTGACGGCCTCTCCCCCGATCAATTCCCCGGCTGCCCCGACTGTGTCGCGTTGACCACCGGCAGCCAGCAGATGCTCCACCTCCTCGCCGACCTGCTGGTCGATCCCGGCGACATCGTCATCACCGCCTGGCCAAGCTACTTCGTCTACACCGGCGCGCTGTCCATCTTCGGCGCGACTGTCCGCAGCGTCGACCTGGACGAAGACGGGATCATCCCCGAGAAGCTCGACGCGCTGCTCGCACAGATCGCACAGGAGGGCAACCTCCACCGCGTCAAGATGCTCTACACCTGCACCCACCACCAGAACCCCACCGGGATCACCCTCAGCGCCGAACGCCGCCCGCAGCTGTTAGACATCGTCAAGAAATACTCCACCGACCACCGCATCCTCCTCTTGGAAGACAACGCCTACCGCGAGCTGACCTATCAGGGCGACGCCCCCGTCTCCATCAAGAGCTTTGACACCGACAACGAATTCGTCGCGCTGCTGCACACCTACAGCAAGCCATTCGCGCCGGGACTGAAAACAGGTTACGGCCTGCTCCCCGCGGACCTTTGCGACAAGGCCATGATGCTCAAGGATGGCCGGGACTTCGGCTCGGCCAACCTCAGCCAGCACCTGCTGCTCCAGGCCGTCCTCAAGGGCGCGTTCGAGCAACAGGTTAAGACCCTCTGCAAGGCCTACACCAAGAAACGCGACGCCATGCTCGAGGCTCTCGACGAGCACCTCGGCGATTTTCTCCCCGAGCAGACCCACTGGACCCACCCCACAGGGGGCCTTTACGTCTGGCTCACCCTCCCGGAATCCATCGACACCAGCAGGCACGGCCCACTCTTCAAACGCGCCGTCGAGTTGGGCATGCTCTACGTCCCGGGCGACTACTGCTACCCCGCCGACCCCACACGCACCGTCCCCAAAAACCAGATCCGCCTGAGCTTCGGCGTCCCCACCGAACAACAAAACCGCGACGGCGTAAAACTCCTCGCACAGGCGATCAAGGACGTTGCCGGCACATAATCAATAAAAGACAACCACCCATTAAACATCCTGTTTAGCCGCCGTGGCCACACGGCGTCTTCCATCCGGGGACCCCAACGACAGCCGTTAACCTGTACACTTCTGACCAGACCCTAGCCCCTAGACCCAAGCCCCCATGAGCCTTTCACTGTCACGCGGTAAATCTTTGGATGTCGGGCATCACGGCATCGCCCAGGACGACCTGCCCCCGATGGAGCAGGGCAAGCTTGACCCACGCGACTGGTTCAAACCTTCGGATCATGCAGCGCAGACCGGCGGCTCATCTGAACAGCGCCCGATCGAGTTAGAGATCGGATCGGGCAAGGGCACCTTCCTCGTCCAGCACGCCCAGCTCTACCCCGAAGTCGACTTCCTCGGCATCGAATGGGCCAAGTCGTTCTGGCGCTACGCCGCCGACCGCGCACGCCGCCGTGGGTTTGAAAATATCCGCATGCTCCGCTGCGATGCCGACATGTTCGTCCGGCACTACGTCCCCGACCACGTCTTCCGCCAGGTCCACATCTACTTCCCGGACCCCTGGCCGAAGAAACGCCACCACAAGCGACGCCTGATCCAAGCCGGCTTCCTCCGTGAGTTGCACCGCGTGCTCGTTCCCGCTGAAACGAATCCCGCTCCCTCAGCCCCCGGCTCTGCCGGGGGA
>JAJDCV010000391.1 GCA_029260675.1 Phycisphaeraceae bacterium | reverse complement strand
CGGTAGACGTCTTGCTGATGCTGCTGTTCACCGCGGCCGTATTGACGATGGCGGTGAAGCTGGTCGGCAAGCCCAGAAGGGACGGGGTGTGACCGATGGTGCCCAAGGCCGTGCTCGTCCTGGTGGCGGTGTTCTCCTGGCTGGCGACGGCGGCGATCACGCTCAGCGTCCTGACCTTCGGCCCCGGTGCGCCACAGGGCCGCGACGCCGGCCCGGCCGTCTCACCCACCGAAACCGAGCAAGCCCCCGGCAAAGCGCTGCCACGCTACGGGCTGCTCCCGGTGTTCACTTTGACCGACCAGGACGGCCAACCGTTCGGCCTCAACGACCTGCGCGGCAAGGTCTGGGTCGTCGACACGATCTTCACACGCTGCACCGCGATCTGCCCGACACTGACCGGCGGGATGAAGCAGATCCAGTCCGCGTTGAAGCTGGACGACCGCTTCGCCGATCAGATACGCCTGGTCAGCATCAGCGTCGACGGCGGCTACGACACGTCCGACGTCCTTAAGAAATACGCCAACGCCTACCAGGCCCAGCCCGGCCGATGGATATTCCTCACCGGCGAGCGCAGCGACGTCTGGCCGTTGATCCAGGACGGCTTGAAGCTGCCGGTCGAAGAGGCGCAGCCCGACGACGACATGGCGATCCTGCACAGCGGCAAGATACTCTTGATCGACAAGGCCGGGGTGATCCGCGGCTACTACGACGGGCTGAACGAGGCCGGCCGGATCGAACTGCTCGCCGACCTCAAGCGCCTGATGGATGAGGGGTGAGCGCCGATGTCCTTTGATACCACTACCCCCCGGTTCGCACCGCCGACCCCCGAGCAGTTTGATGCGCACCTGCGGTGTTGCCCGGTGAACCCGCCGTCCAAGTGGCAGGCCCGGGCGCCCTGGCTGGTGGCGTTAGCGTTGTTCGCGTTGTCGTACCTCACCGCCGGGCCGGCCTCGGCGTTGTTGCCCTGGGTCGCGCTGGCCTGGCTGCTTGGGCACAGCTCGATCCGCACCCGCCGCGCCCTGGCGCTGGAAGCCCAGGTCCGACGCACCCAGGAGATCGCGATGCTCAGGCGCTACCCCGAGGCCCTGCGCCGAGGCTGGCGGGCGCTGCCCAGGGTCGTGCCCAACCCCATGCTCCACGGCCAGACCGTCGCCATGATCGCGCACTGCATGGATACCCTGGGCTCTTACGACGCCGCGATCGTCGGCTACGACTACCTGCTCAAACGCATGCCGTCGGGCCAGCCGATCACCGTACACATCGGGGTCAGCCGCGCCGCCGCCGTGCTCGGTGCCGAGCGACTTTCTGATGCCGACGACTCGCTCCGCCAGCTCCGCGGCGCGGTCGAGCCGTTCGAGAACACACCGATCAGCGCCGCCTACCGCCTGGCGCAACTGACCCAGCAGGTCCGCACGCACCACTTCGCCGAAGCCGTCAGCGAAAGCACCGGCCTGGTCGAAGCACTCCGCCCGCTGGGGGTCGAGGCGGGCTACGGCCACGCGCTGATGGCGCTGTGTCACTACCACTGCCCCGAGAACGGACCCGATACCAACGCCAGCCCCGATGCGCATCGGTCCGCCAGAACCTGGTGGGATCAGGCCACCCTGCTGCTGCCATCGGGTTCACTGCTTCACCGTTTCCCCGAGCTCGCGCCCTTAACGGAGCTGGCGTGACACAAGAACCACCTCCCACCGACCCGACCGATCAAGACGACACGGCCGAAGCGCCCGGCGTTGAGGAACACAACGGGTCCGCCGAGGATGCGCCCTCGCCTGCGATCCCGCCTTTTTCACCCGATCGATTCAACAGAGAAACCTGGATCGACTCGGCGATCCGCTGGGCGATGGCAGGGGCCGTTGTCGTCGTGGCGGCCGGCTTAATCGTCTTTAACCTGTCTAACTCTACGGTGGGACTGGCGGCGGTGATGCTGATGGCGTTCGGATGGATCGGCGTGAACACGATCAGCGCCGGCGTCTGGCGCGCCCTCCCCGAAGTCACCGCGATGATCGGCTACAACCCGGCCGCCGCGGAAGCCGAACTGGCGGAGCTGATCAAACGACGACCGCTGATGCGCTGGGTCCGCCTGATGCTCTACCACCGCCTGGCGTCGATCCGCCACCGCCAGCACCGCTTCCAGGAGTCCGCCGCGATCTGCCAGGCCGTACTATCTAAACCCCTTGGCCCCGCTCGCGCGCAACGCGGCCCGCTGCTGCTGATGCTCGCAGAAGCCAAGCTCCAGTGCGGCGACCTCTTCGGCGCCTACACCGCGCTCTGCGACCTGCACCGAGAGCCTCAGACGCTCGTCGAATCGCTCCAACGCCTGACACTGCAGACACGCTACGAAGTCCTCGCCGGCCACGACCACGCCGCGCTCGCCGGCGTCAGGCAGAAACTCCTGCTCGCCGAACTCATGCCCGCCGAACACTGCGGCGCGATGCACGCCATGCTCACCACCTCCGCCGCCCGATCCGGCCAACTCGAACTGGCCGACTGGCTTCGACGCAGGTCTATGCTTCTTTGCAGCCCCGCCCAACTGCAGCACCTCTTCAGCAAGTCGTTCGCTATCCGCGTCGTCGGCCCCACGGAGCGATAGCTTGAGGGATCAGAATATAGGCTCCCTAGGATAAACAGCTCTAACCTTGCGCTTCGATTCCTCGCCCCGATCTATACCCGCCGGCGTAACCCGAGCACCGCGGGCAGACCTAATAGCACAGCGCTGGTGGGTTCGGGAGACACCTCGGCAAGGCCTGCAGTTGCAGCCGCCGTTCCACCGTTCCAATTACCCAGGACCAGGTTGAGGTCTTCGATCCCGACGAACCCGTTGCCCGAGGGGTCGCCTTCTTGTTTGTTGCCGGGTATGGTGAACTGATTCCAATTACTCAGGACGATGTTCAGGTCCACGATTCCCACGAAGCCGTCCAGGTCAAGATCACCCGGGACCAAGGCATCGGCCTCACCGGTGAGGTCGGCAACCAGTAGGCCGGACGGAGACACGGTAAGGTTATCCACCCGTAACACCAGCGTGTTGATTC
>JAJDCV010000390.1 GCA_029260675.1 Phycisphaeraceae bacterium | reverse complement strand
GCCGGGTCCGGCGTGTACGACGTCAGCTCATCGGTCGCACCATCCAGCTCGATCCGCTGAAGCTCCAACAGGTCCGGCACCCCGCTGCCATTGAGGTCTTTCGTCCACAGAACCACGTACCCGTCCGCAGCGTCCAGGAGCTGTGCCGATCCACGAACCGCCGCGGTGATCCGCGCGCTAAGCGTCTTGTTCTTCACCACCAGCGAGCGGATGTCACGGCTGCTTGATGTGCCGTACGACACCGCCGTGAGCATCGACGCGATCGCCGCGCCGATCAGACCCGTGATCGCCAACGCCATCAGCATCTCGACCAGCGTCAGCCCGACGCTCCTCGTGGAACGCGAAGTCACCCCGGACCTTTCATAGCCGCGTCGTGTCACGCCACGGCCATGCATCGTTAAATATCTTGTCCGTGTGGCTTCACTCACGACGCCGGCTCCTGGATAAACCGGCTGACCGTCCACACCCGCCCCTTGTCATCCGTCACGGTCGCAGTCACCGTCAGCCCGTCGTGGTCTCCCCCCAGATCCACCAAGGTCTCGGTCGTGTACGTAGCCGTCACCGATCGGCCGAACTTCTGATACAGGTCCGGGTACGCCACACCCGACTGGTCCTGTACCACGCCGACGGCTTCCGTAAAGCCGTCGTAGTCGTCGGCGCAGTCGAACTGATCTCGCGAAACCTCGCTAGCGTCCGGTCCGGCCGTCACATCCCCATCGGGATCGACATAGGGCTTGCTCAGCACCTCGTCGATCATCGCCTCCGCCAGTGTCACAGCCCGTGACGAGTGCATCGCCTCGTACGTGTGCGACTGCCCCGACACCACCGCCTGCGTCAGCGCAGCGACAGAGAATGACAGCACCATCACGGCGAACATCACCTCCATCAGCGTCAACCCCCCCGCGTCACGCATCCGGCATCGGATTCTCGATGACATCAGACTCTCCCCATGCTTAGACATACCCGTACGCTGCCGTACGTTCCGCGCATACCCCGGCCAATCCATATGGATTACTTCGTCAACCCCGACAACACACTTAATACAGACCGTTGGATCGACCGATGGTTATCGGCCTGCCGTCCAGGCAGACGGGCCTCATACGGGTGCTCTTGAATTCACACGGCCGCTCTACCCTCAGCCCCGGCTTTGCCGGGGGATAGATACCTGATGATGGGCACCAGTTTCAAACGTATTCCGCATCAAACGGGACCACTCGCCAGACCGGGCCAAACACCCCACCCCATCACGCCGATGACTACCGATAGATGAATCCCTCCCCCAATCAACCACGAAACCGGGCCAGGCCCGCCGGGTTCACCCTCGTCGAGATGATCACCGTCGTTATCATCGTGGCCATCGCCGCGGCGCTGGCGGTGCCTATGATGAGTAACACCGCCGACACACGCCTCCGCGGCGCAGCCTCCGTCCTCGCCGCCGACCTCGCCTTCGCGCAGGTCGAATCCGTCGCACACAGCGACGACCCCCGGCTGGTCGTCTTCGACAACCCCAACGACGCCTACCACCTCGCCGTCACCAGCGACCCCGCCACACCCATCACCAACCCCATCGCCAAACAACCCTACCTCGTCACCTTCGGCCAGGGCAACACCGCCAGCCTCACCAACGTCACCATCGACAGCTACACACTCAACGGCGACGACCAACTGGGCTTCGGGATCTACGGCGGACTCGACCAGCCCACCGACGCCACCATCACCCTCGGCTGCGAAGGCATGACCGTCACCCTCACCGCCGACGCCAACACCGGCGAAACAATCATCGGCGCGATCAACTGACGGGGAATGTTCGATCAAAGATCTGCAATCGCCAATCGGATAATCCAGATCACACATCGCAGATTGACAATCGAACATCACCTCACCGTATAAACAAACCACCGCGCCTTGGCGTTCTTACGGTTCTTCTGCCGCTCAAAATACAGCTTCATCACATGCCCCGTGTCCGTGCGGACCTCCCACCAGTGCCGGCGGAGATACACCTCCCCGGTCGTGTCCGGGCTGCTGGTCTTCCACACCGCCAACACTTCACTGACCCGATATTCATCGCCTCGCCACACAAACCGCTGCGGCAGCCCCGGCTCACCCCGCCCCATCGTGCTCGCATCAAACGTCCCCGCCACCGGCACGATCGGCTCGCTGACGAATTGTTCGGGGCGTTGCTCTGTCACACCACTGTCTTTCAAGGTGGCTTCAAGACACGGCGAGAAACCACACTCGTTCTTTCATAGCCGCGGTGTGACACACCGCGGGGCCCGCGACTCGCCGACTCGTGGCTATGAAATGACAACCAACCAGATCACGCTCACACTTCGTCCGCACCCACGACCCGGTTGGTCAAACCCCCGACCCCCTCGATCTCCACCGTCACCTCATCACCCGCCTTGAGAAACACAGGCGGGTTCCGCCCGACCCCAACGCCGGCCGGCGTGCCCGTAAGAACCACCGTCCCCGCCAGCAGCGTCGTGTCCTGGCTTAAAAACGCGATCAACTCGTCGACCGGGAAGATCATGTCGCGTGTGTGGCCTTGCTGCATCACTTCGCCGTTGAGCGTGGTGGTCAGCGTCAGCGCCTGGGGGTCCGGGATCTCATCAGCGGTGACCAACGCCGGGCCCAGCGGGCAGAACGAATCGAACCCTTTGCCCCGGACCCACTGCCCGCCGCTGCCCTTCTTCTGCCACCAGCGGGCCGAGACATCGTTGGCGCAGGTGTAGCCCAGGACGTGATCCAGCGCGTTGGCCTTGGGGATATCTCTTCCGGGGGTCCCGATGACCACCGCCAGTTCCCCCTCGTAATCCACCTCGGGCCCGTTGGAACAGGCCGGCAGCCGGATCGGACTATCAGGGTGGTTCAGGGCACTGGTCGGCTTCATGAATACGACCGGCCGCGGCGGGGCTTCACCGCCCATCTCCACCGCGTGCTCCGCGTAATTCTTGCCGATGCAGATCAGATTAGCCGGCTCGATCGGGGCCAGCAACCGCCCGATCCGCACCCTTTCACCGCTCGTTTCGGGCACCCCATCGAGAAGTGGCGGGGCAAGTAATTCGGCGGATCCGCCGCCTAACTCTTTTCCATAACATGATTTACCGTCATTATCTAAAAATCGAATGATCCGCATGGCTGGTGTATCCCCTTGGGGTTTGCCGATATAATCCTAACGCCCCGCTCCACGCGGGGTTGTTGGCATCAGGGCCGAACATAGCCATTTTGGCGGAAGACCCCGTGAAAGCAATGACGCAACCCAAACAGCCCACTCCCGGCACCCCCGGTACCCCCGGTTCCCCGGGATCCGCCCCAAGCCAGGCCGAGCGCTCCTGGCTGGAACACAAGCCCGAGACCAACGGCAAGGCCGCCGGCGTCCCCGAGGGACTGTGGAAACGCTGCCCCAATTGCGAGGCCATGCTCTACGCCAAGCAGGTCGCTCAGAACCTGCACGTCTGCCCAGACTGCGACTACCACTACCGCATCGACGCCATCCAACGCATCGAACAGATCTGCGACCCCGGCAGCTTCGAGCCCATGTGGTCGAACCTCTCACCACGCGACACGCTCGGCTTCCATGACCGCATCCCTTATAAAGAACGCCTCAAGAACGAGCAGGAAAAGACCGGCCAAAACGACGCCATCCAGTGCGGACGCGCCTTCATCAAAGGCCGGGGCGTCGTCCTCGCCGTCATGGACAACCGGTTCATGATGGCGTCGATGGGCTGCGTCGTCGGTGAGAAGATCACACGCGCCATCGAGTTGGGCACCGAGACCGACCGCCCCGTCATCATCGTCAGCGCCTCCGGCGGGGCACGCATGCAGGAGTCCGCCCTCTCCCTGATGCAGATGTCTAAAACCTCCGCGGCACTCGCCCGGCTCGACGACGTCGGCGGCTTGTTCATCAGCGTCCTCACCGACCCGACCACAGGCGGCGTCACCGCAAGCTTCGCCATGCTCGGCGACGTCATCCTCGCCGAACGCGAAGCACTCATCGGTTTCGCCGGGCCTCGCGTCATCGCCAACACCGTCAGGCAGGACCTCCCCGAAGGATTCCAACGGGCAGAGTTCCTACAGGAAAAAGGCTTCGTCGACCGCGTCATACACCGACACGACATGCGCAGCGAGATCAGCCGGGTCATCGACTACGCCGGCAAATAAACCCTCATCCTCGGTTCTTTTCGGTTTACTCGGATGATGCCGGCTCAATCCCAACGCAAGATGTTCTCATTACCCAGACGCGCAGTTTATGGGTTGACCTGTAGCGTTGCCGTATTGGTGTGTCTTCTGGCCGCCGGCCAAGCAGACGCGAAAATTAAGCTTGAGCTCCAGAAGTTCCGCAGCAAGTCCTACCTCATCCACACCAACCTCACCCGCGATGAGGTCCGCGCCTTCGGCAAGCACATGGACACCGTCTTCGATCAGTACGAAGAACGCTTCCGCGATTTCCACGCACGCACATCCCAACAGATGCCCCTGTACCTGCTGCGGACCGAAAATGAGTACCAGCGCTTCATGGCCACCCAGGACATCAACGCCACCAACACCGGGGGGATGTTCTTCTTCTCACCCAAGTCACAGGGCCTGGCAACCTGGGCCCAGGGACGCAGCCGAAGCCAGACCTTCCAGGTCCTCCAGCACGAGGGCTTCCACCAGTTCGCCTTCAACCACCTCGGACAGGACCTGCCGACCTGGATCAACGAAGGGCTCGCACAATACTTCGAAGACGCCATCATCGTCGGCGATAAAATGACCATCGGCCTGGCCAACGCCCGGCGGGTCGAGCAGGTCAAGCACGCACTCGATTCACACAACGCCATCGAGTTCGCACACCTCGTCGGGTTCACCGCAGACGAATGGGCCGGCACACTCCACGGCGACCCCAACCGCGCCGCACTGATGTATGCCCAGTCCTGGTCGATCGTCTTCTTCCTGATCCACGGCGAAAACGACCGCTACCAACCCGCCTTCGCACGCTACCTACACAAGGTCAGCGCCGGCCGCGACCACCAGACCGCTTTCTACGAGGCCTTCGGCACCGACAGCCTCCGGCCGCTGGCCAAACACTGGGACCAGTTCGCAAGCCAGCAACAGCCCGACCCCATCAACACCGCCGCCTCACGCATGGAGTTCCTCGGCGAAGCACTACGATTCATGTACCAACAGGGCGAAACCGCACCCAAGTCAATCAAAAAACTACGCGACTCACTCCAGGCCAGGCACTTCGTCCTCACACGCAAGTCCCACGGCATCACCGTCGAAATCACCGCCGACGACCCCGACCTCTACCGCTACCAACGACGCAACGGCAGCACCGGCCTGTTCAAAATCCTGGAACCCTCACGCGACGACCTCCCCCCACGCATCACCGCCACCGGCCTGCACCCAGAGCCCACACTCGTCTGGTCAAGAGACAACGAAGGCGCTCTCGTCCAGGACATCGAATACCGGTAAACCAACACACACCCTTCCTATCACCCCCAAAGCCCGGTCATACACCCGTTACCTTTCTGATAGGCATCCCCAGTTAATCCTCGTGCATCACCGAAGCCCACGTTCTTAGAACGTGGGCCTTCCTTGCGGATAGACGCACAAGAAAATATATGTGCCCGATTCACACCACCAACCCATCCAACGCACCCAACCCAAGCGGCTCCTTCGTATAAAAAGGCTCCGCATACCGCACCCCGATCCGTGAACCCATGTACCCGTTCATCTCGCGCACAAACTCCACCACCCGTCGGTTCTTCTCGGGGACGACGAACTGCGTGTGGTACGCCTTGATCGCACGCTCCTTGTCATCCATCTGCTCGGTGATGTCCAGGCAGAACGACGGGTTCGCCACCCAGCGCAGGTGCGTGCAGTAGTAGTAAATCAGCCACTTCGGATAAATCGGCTCGCCCGGCAGATCGGTCTTCGTCAGCTTCGCATCGAACCGCGCATCCTCGACGATCCGCGTCACCGCCCGGTGATCCGGGTGCGCATCCTCCTCGAACGGCAGAAACACGATCTGCGCCTGGTGCTCGCGGATCACACCCGCCATCAGGTGACGCGAGGACAGCGTGTGCTCCACCTCACGGTTCTTCAACCCCAGCAGCCGACGCTTCACCCCCATGATCTTCGCCGCCTCGGTCCATTCTTTTTCACGCTCGGGCAGCGAGCCATGCGGTGTCGGCTCGCCGTTGGTCACGTCCAGCACCAACACGTCGTGCCCCTGTGAGGCAAGCCGGATAATCGACCCGCCCATCCCCAACTCCTGATCGTCCGGGTGCGGGCCTACTACCAATATATTCGCCATTTCAATACTTCCTTAAAGATCGCAAACAATGCGAAGAATACAGAAACAGGGATGAACGCTGATGAACACAGATAGGATCAAGAGACGCGTACACTCTGTTTTATCCGCGTTTATCAGCGTTCATCCCTGTTCCATCCATCTTCTTGGCATCGCGGTTCATGCTCTTTCCGTCAATAAACCCTGATACAACCGTTCTAATTCCCCCGTCATGGATTCCGCGCTGAATTTTTCGCGGACCAGCGTCCTGCCACGTCCGGTCATCGCCCGGCGCTGCTCCGGGTGCTCGATCATCCACCCGATCGCCGCAGCCAGCGACGCCTTATCGCCGACCGGCACGAGTTTGCCCGTCTCGCCATCGACGCAGATCGACGGGATCCCCCCCACGCCGTACGCCACGATCCCGCAGCCACATAGTAGCGCCTCGACCAGCGTCCGGCTCTGACCCTCCTGATAAGACGGCAAAACCTTCACATCCGCCGCTGGCAACACCTCCCGCACCCGTTCGTGGGGGATCAAACCCATCAGCCGAACATGCCCACTCAACCCCTCATCACGAATCCGTGTTTCAAGGTGTTCACGCCGCCAGCCGTCGCCGATGAACAATAGTTGCAGCCCGTCGTGCTTTTTCAATAGCCCCGGCAAGATATCCAACACATCATCGTGCCCCTTGAGCGCATCCAGCCGAGCCAGCAGCGCGATCACCGGCACATCAGGCACGATCCCCAGCCGACCCCGCGCCAACACCCGTGCATCTTCGCCAATCTCAAACCGCCCAAGATCCACCCCGCTTGGAATCACCGTAAACCGATCCGGCCCGGCGATCCGCTTCCGCTCAAACGCCTCCACCATCGCCGGCGTGATCGCGACCAGGTGATGACACCGCTTCGCCGCCCAACGCTCAAGCCCGACGTAAAGACGATGCACCCAATCGGGTTGCCGATCGTGAAACGGCAGGCCATGCACGGTGTGGACCACCGCCGAGACACGCTCCGCCCACCCCGCCGCACGCCCAACTACCCCCGCCTTGCTCGAATGCGTATGCACCACGTCCGGACGAACCTCTCGGATCAACCTCCGCAACGCGAAATAACACCGTCCATCATGCCACGGATTCACCGCGCGCCGCATGCCCGACACTTCATGCAGCACCGCCCCGCTCGCATCCGCCTCCTCAAGCAGCGACCCCTCCGGCCCATAGATCGGCCCATACGCCAGATGCACCTCGTGCCCCGCTCGCACCTGCGCCGCACAACTCAGCACCGTGTTCTGCTGAGCCCCCCCCTGGATCAGGCGTGTGATGATGTGCAGGATAATCATGGTGGTTGGTGGTTAGTGGTTGGTGAGATCTGTGAGTACGGCTGTCCTATTTCCTGCTTTCCAAATTTAGCGTTACGATATTGAGGCCGTCCTGCGTTTCCTGCTTTTTCATGCCGAATCCACTCCAGGCACAACCCCTGCGGCGGCAGCGTCGGGCCGGCGAGCTGGCGGTCGGCGGTGCGCAAAATGTCATCGATCCGTGTCGGCTCGAAGTGGCCCCGCCCGACCTCCAGAAGCGTCCCGGCGATGATCCGCAACATGTTCCACAGAAACCCGTTGCCCTCGACCGTGATCACCACCCGATCGCCTTCACGCTCCACATCGCAGCGGTGGATCGTGCGGACCGTG
>JAJDCV010000389.1 GCA_029260675.1 Phycisphaeraceae bacterium | reverse complement strand
GGTCCGGCCCGTTTGCTGGCGTACATCGCCTCGTCGGCGGTGGAGATCATGTCGCTAACCCGGGTCTTTTCGGTCGGCTTCTCACAGGTCGTGACCCCGATGCTGAAGCTGATCTTCGCCTGCCTGCCGTCGCTGAGTTGGACGGTCTTGCCCATGCAGGCCTTGGCGACGCGCTCCACGATCCGTTGTGCGATCTCTTCGCTGACATTGATCTGGAGGATCGCGAACTCGTCACCGCCGAGTCGGCCAATCAGGTCGCTGGAATCGATGTTGCTGCGTAGGAACTTGGCGGTTTCGGTGAGGATCAGGTCGCCGGCGTCGTGGCCGAAGGTGTCGTTGACCTGCTTGAAGCTGTCCAGATCGATCACGACGGCACAGACCGGCAGCCCGCGTTCCACCGCGGTGCGAAGCCGACGTTCGCTTAGGCGGTCAAAGCCCCGGCGGTTGAGGATCTGTGTCAGCGGGTCGGTCATCGCCTCAAACCGCAGCGCGTTGACCTGCTCATGCTTCTTGGTCAGCAGGCTCTCCACCTCACAGAGCTTGCGTACCATCCCGGCGGTGTCGGCTTCGATCTCGCCGAGCATCCGGGCCCGGGCGGCGGCGTCGATACGGACTGACGGGGCTGTGCCGTGAATGTTTCTGGCGGCTCGGACCGCGTCGCGGATCAGGTCGTCCACTGATTCGTGAGACGTGGAAAGGAACTGCCCATAGGCCGCGGCCAGCCACTCCATCCGATCAGGCGTCATCGGCTCGCCGTCGTGCGGCAGCATCCCGGCGATCAGGTTCCCAAGATCGGAAGCCGAGGCGTCTGTCTGGGTGAGCACCTGCTGGTGGTGGTCCAGCACCTGTTCGCACAGCAGCGGTGATGCGTTCCATTGAGTCAGCAGGTGGTTGCCGGCGACGGCGTGATCGGTGCCGAAATGCTCCAACTCAATCTGTTGCAGTGATTGGGAAGTGAGTTGTTCGGCGCCGAGACCCTGATAGAACTTCGGGTCGATCGCCCAGAGCGCGGACAGCCCGACATCCTGGATCAGTCCCAGTGTGTAGGCGGTCTGCGCCTGCTTGGGATCTGACGCATCGGCGACGAGTTTGGCGAGGTGCGCTTTTTCCAGGCTGTTGACCCACAGGCGGTATGAGGTCTCGGAGTCGATCCCGGTTTCGTCGGCCATCATGTGCATCGCGAACGACATCGCGATCGAACGGGCCCGTCCCGCGCCCATGTGCAGGACCGCCCGACGGATGTCGTTGATCTCGCCGACCACCCCGATCGCCGCTGAGTTGGTCACGCTTAAGACACGCGCGCCCAGCGCAGGGGATTGTTCCAGGGCGTGGCTGACTTTGTCCGGGTCGTCCGCGGGGGCTTCGAGGATCGCCATCAGCGGGCCCGACTGGATATCAAGCCGGCCGACCCGCTTGAGGACGGACTCGCTTCGGTAGCGAGAATGCCCATCGCCTGGGCTGTGATCCGTCGGGCTTTGTTCTTTTTTGGGATTACCCATGGTCGGAATGTCCATCATGGTCCGGTGTGATGCGCACCCAGCCTTATGGATCGGTGCTTGAACACGGCGATCGGCGCATCTATTGACAGTGCGTCTCAAACCTTAGATCGACCGGATAGATACCCTGATGAAGCGGGCTCTTTCAGAATTACGGTCAGATTTGGCGTGCAGAGGATGCGTCCGATATGAGTTCTCGGGCTCTTGCAAGCACCGCAAGCAGCATGTCGCGCGTCAGCCGGCCGGTGAAGGTGTTCTGCTGGCTGGGGTGATAACTACACAGCAGCGTCGGCGCGGCGTCGAAAGAGAACTCCGCGGCATGGGCGAAGCGGAAGCGGTTGAACCGATCAACGTGACCCCGCTCGCGGTATGTTTCCAGCACACTGCGGTGCGCAATCTGCCCCAGTGACAGCACCACCCGGAGTATCGGCAACGCGTCGAATGTCTGATCGAGAAATCCGCTGCACGCCATGAGTTCTCCGCCGGTTGGCCGGTTGCCCGGTGGGGCGCAGTGGGCGGCGCTGGTGACCACCGTGTCGATCAGTTCCAGCCCGTCGCCCACCCCGACCGATCCGGGCTGGTTACACAGGCCCGCACGGTGCATCGCGGCGTAGAGGAAGTCCCCGGACCGGTCGCCGGTGAACATCCGCCCGGTGCGGTTGGCGCCGTGTGCCCCGGGCGCCAGGCCGACGATCAGCAGGCGGGCTTTTGCAGCCTGGGCGGGCTTGTTTGCATGGAAATTCGGCACCGGCTTGCCCCAGTACGGCTTGTCCCGGTAACGGGCCGTCTTGGCGGCGGCGACGTCCTTGCAGTGTGTACGCAGCCGAGAACACGCATTACAGCGGGTGATCCGGCGGTTCAGCGCGGTGAGTGACGGCCTGTGCGGCATGGGCGGGTTTCAACGGTGGTGTCTGTCATAACGGTCACGCGGCGGGTGACACCCAGCAGTATTGACTGGATACCTATTATCGGCGTTCCTGGTTAACACCCACATAAGATCGGCCGAAGTTACACGCATCAGACCCGCCCGAGAAGAAATATGCGCCCGTTAATAGACAGCATGATTATCGTGATGATCCTGGTGATCATCATCGGGTCGGTGCAATACCACCACCAGTTAGCACGCAAAGAGCGTGACATGCAGACGGTGCGCCAGGGCCTGGAGTCGATTGGGAAGACCCTGGAGTTCCAGGGCGCGCTGTGGCAGACCCAGGAAGACGAGTCCCGCCTGTACCCACCGCTGGTCAGGCCCGATTGGTTCCGAGGCACGCCGCCGCAGAACACGCTGGTGACCGGGGATCGGCCTTGGATGGATATCGCGCCGGTGGAGGATTACCAGGACCACCCGCCGAACCCCCTGGTGACCGGGCCCGATCAGGCCGCGTTCTGGTACAACCCCGCGCTGGGCGTGGTCAGGGCCCGCGTGCCCCGGCAGGTCACCGACCGTCTGACCCTCGAATTGTACAACCGTGTCAACGGGACCTGGCTTTCGTCTCTGCCCTACGACAGCGACCCCCAGCGGGAGCCGCTGGCGATGAACCTCAACCCCGTAACGGCCGGCCAACACGCCAGCCCGGACACACGCTCGATCGACGAGGTCCAGGCATATGACCTGTTGCTCGATCGGCCCCAGGAGGAAGCTCAGCCGGAGGCCGGCGAAGCGCAGGACGAGGCCCCCTGGTGGGAAAAATCCAAGGCTAAAGACGGGCTACAGGCTCAAGATGAAGCCCCGCCGCAGGACGCACAGGTCCAGGCCCCGTCCCGCAAATCTTTGATCTCGCCTTGACCCGGCGGAAGTGAACGTGAGCCACCGCCGTTGGCGCGATCAGCCGCTACAATCCGGGGATGAGCCGTATCCATCAAGAGCAGTTGCCAAACGGGCTTTGGCTGATCGCCGAGCCCAACGACACCGCGCAGTCGCTGTCGATGTCGATGCTGATCCCCGCGGGGGTGGCCACCGAGCCGCAGGGGATGCAGGGCGCCTCGGCGTTGCTCGAAGAGATGATGGCCCGGGGCGCCGGGGGGCTGGATGCGCGGTCCCACTGCGATGCGCTCGACCAGCTCGGGGTACAACGTGGCACCGGTGTGCAGACCCAGCACATCCGTCTAGGCGCCACGATGATCGCCGACAAGATCGACCGGGCGCTGCCGCTGCTTCTGGACATGGTCACCGCACCGGCCCTGAAGGACGAGGCGCTCGCGCCCAGCCGGGACCTGGTTTTGCAGGGGATCCAATCGCTTAAAGATGAACCGCAACAGAATGTGATGCTCGACCTGCGCGACCGGTTCTACCCGGCGCCGCTTGGGCGGTCGCCGTTCGGCAGCGAGGCCGGTGTCAAGGCGGTCGCCCCCGAGGCGCTGCGCGACTTCTGGCGAGCGACCTGCGTGCCCGGGGGCTCGGTGCTTGGATTTGCCGGGAAGTTCGACTGGCCGAAGCTGCGTGACCTGGTCGCGGAGCATTTAGCTGGCTGGCAAGGCGCGCGGGACGAGGTTAAGCCGACGGGCGCAGGCCCGGGGGGCTACGGCCACACGCACGCCGACACGACCCAGGTCCACATCGCTTTGGCGTACAACGCGGCCCCCGAGCCCGACGAAGCCAGCATCCTCCAGCGTGCCGCAGTGGCCGTGTTGTCCGGCGGGATGTCCGGCCGGCTGTTTACGGAAGTGCGGGA
Source organism: Phycisphaeraceae bacterium (assembly GCA_029260675.1). Classification (GTDB taxonomy): domain Bacteria; phylum Planctomycetota; class Phycisphaerae; order Phycisphaerales; family Phycisphaeraceae; genus JAJRRS01. The sequence goes on along the minus strand of JAJDCV010000389.1, from coordinate 3,259 downwards.
AAAACGCGGGCTTTGCTACTCTGTCTACGCGACCTACGCCGCCAGCCGCGAGCGCGGCGCGGTGTTCGGGTACGCCGGGACCACGACCCCAAGGGCCCAGGAAACACTGGACGTGATGGTCGGCGAACTGACCCGGCTGTCCAAGGGCGTAGACGAAAGCGAGTTTCAACGCGCGATCGTCGGGATGAAGTCCAGCCTGGTGATGCAGGGCGAATCCACCGGCGCCCGGGCCGGCGCGATCGCGAATGATCAGTTTGTCCTGGGTCGGCCGCGCAGCCTTGACGAATTGGCCGACCGTGTGGATGGCGTGACACTCGAAGCGCTGAACACTTTCCTGCGAGAGCAACCGCCGGGAAGCATGACCATCACCACGATCGGGCCCGAGGCGCTGAATGTAGAACCGGCCGTGGGATCGCGCGTGTAGATATGTGAGTGGGTTTGTTGTTGATCATGTTGAAACGCAAACCGGTACGGATGACAAGCGGAACCCACGGTCGCAGACCGTGGGCTTCGGAATCATAAAATTACCCGATACCCGATACCCGATACCCGATACCCGATACCCGATACCCGACCATGCGCATCCTCATTACCGCCGGTCCAACCCGAGAGCCGATCGACGCTGTGCGGTTTATCAGCAACCGTTCCAGCGGGAAGATGGGTATCGCGATTGCCGAGGCGGCGGTGTCGGCGGGCCACGACGTGACGCTGCTGCTGGGCCCGGTCATGGTGCATGCCTCGCTACACGACACGATGCGGGTCTACCGGTTCGGCAGCTCGGCCGAGCTGAAGCAGTTGCTCGAAGCGCACTTCCATGATTGTGATGTGCTGGTCATGGCGGCGGCGGTGGCGGACTACCGGATGGAGCGGGCGGTGGAAGGCAAGATCAAGCGTGAGGGGGGTGCCGATCGCGACGCCGACCTGACGCTGCGTTTGCAGCCTACGCCGGACCTGGTGGCGGCGGTGGCGTCGACCAAGCGGGCGGAACAGAAGGTGGTGGCGTTTGCGTTGGAGGAGTCAGCGGAGTTGGAAGCCCGTGCGGTGGCGAAGATGAAGCGCAAGGGTGTGGACGCGGTGGTGGCGAACCCGCTTGGGACGATGGATGGTGAACATGTTACCGCGGTCTGGCTGCTCGCCGACGGGGGGCGTGAGGAGCCGGGCCGGATGACCAAGCCCGATTTCGCCGCCTGGCTGGTGGGACGGTTATCGGGCCTGTGAGGCAACGGGCCAATACCCGCTCGGCGATGAAAAGTTGACCCAATGACCCTTGGCGCACGGGTAAACGTGGGATAGGCTTAACAGGTGGCGGTGGCATGTCTTTTGTGGTGGATCGGCATATATGATGAATACCCACGTCGTCCCCTGTCCCGCGTGTCAGACGCCGTTGAACGTCCCGCCCAGCGCAAGCGGCCGGCGGGCACGCTGCCCGGCGTGCGGGGACCGGTTCATCATCCCGACGCGGACCGACCTGCTGGACGACACGGTCTCGGGCTGGATCGAGCAGGACGTGGATGAAGTGATCGAGAACCGTGACCGGGCATCGGACGAGAACCACGCATCGCAGATCAGGCCGGCAATCACCGAGGTCGAACCCGAAGCCCAGGATCAGGAGGCGGGGGAAACCATCGTGGGTGTGCCGTTTGATTCCCAGCCGGCGCAGCCGAAGAAAGAACCCACGCCGGCAAAACCTAAGCCACGCCCGGTGATCAAGCCGGCGAGGCGGGTTATTCAGGATGACGACGCTGGCAGCGAGTACCCGCGCAACCTGCGGGCGGACCCCAAGAGCCCGAACCTGGTGGTGCTGAAGTGCGGTAGCGCGGGCGTCCGGTTCGCGTTTGATTCAAAATGGCTGTCGCATGAAGGGTTCCGCTCCTCGATGCCGACCCGCTGCGCGTACAGCGGCACGGCCGACCGGACGAAGCTGATCGCCCGCCCGATGGTGTTCGCCGACCGGGCACGGGGCGTCCACACCAAGGCGGAAGACATCACCAGCCACCACGATATCCGCAGCCTCGGCGATGCGCCGCCACGGAAGATCATGCAGATGATGGGCACGATCGAGGGTATGCCCAGCCCGTTCCTTTACCCCATGCCCTACTACATCAGCACACGCTACGCCAACAAAACCATCCACTGCATGACACGCGATCGGCCAAGCGGCGGGATCACCGCCGAGGTCGTCATCCCCGACGCGGTCTGCGCTTTGGAGTGGTTGTCGCGGGTCAACGGGGTGTGCGGCCCGGAATTCGAACTGCTCGAACGCGACACATCGCTCTTACACGGTGACCGGTTCCAGGAGCTTTCCGAGGTCTGCCGGAGCAGGATCCAGTCCTGGTGCAAGCTTCGGCCGCACGAGGTCTTCCAGGTCTACTTAAATGACGCGGACTTTGGACGATTGGATGAGGGGCTCGCCGGGGTGATCGTCACCGACAAGCGCGTGGTCTATTGCAAGTACCATCATCGAGGCCAAGTCCTGCTGGACGACGAGCAGGCCAGCATCATCGCCAAGCCCGGCGGGCGGTACTTCAGCCTGACTCTGCACATCGGCGAGGAGCGGTCGCGGATGTGTAAACTCCACAAAGCCGACATCCCCCAACTCGAATCCGCGATCAGCAAGGACGCAGCGCTGAAGGTGGAAGTCAAGTAGCAGGGTCCGCGATATATCACACAAACGTGGTCTGAGATACGCCTTTATGCCTCGGCGTCGGCGGGGATGTTCTGTCGGCCGCGTACGAGGATCTTGATCGGGACCTCGGAATACGCCAGCTCTTCACGCAGACGGTTGACGAAGTACCGCTGGTAGTTGCTGTCGAAGAGGTCCGGGACGTTGACGAACAGGGCGATCGTCGGGGGGTCCGAGTCGACCTGGGTGGCGTAGTACACCTTGGGCTGCTTGCCGAGCTTGGATCGCGGTGCGCCCTGTGCGAGGACGGCCTGGACGACCTCGTTCAACTCGCTGGTCGGGACGCGGTGGCGGGCCTGTTCGTAGAGGTTCATCGCCATCCCGACCGCCTCACGCATCCCCTTGCCCTCGGACGCAGTAGTGAACACGATCGGGGCGAAGCTCAGGCCCTGCAATTCCTTGTCCAGGTACTCGACGTATTCTTCCTGCGTGCTCTTTTCCTCGGCGAGGTCCCACTTATTCACGACGATCACGGTCGGGCGGTGGTGATCGAGGATCTCGTTGACCAGCTTCTTGTCGACCTGGCTGATGCGCAGGGACGAGTCGATCAATAGGAGGCAGACGTCGGCGCGCCGG
>JAJDCV010000388.1 GCA_029260675.1 Phycisphaeraceae bacterium | reverse complement strand
CAGTACCAGGCCGATGTAGATGCGGTCCTGCCCGTACTCAGCTACGGCTCCATCAGCATCGCCCACGACGACAACAAATTTTTCTTCCGCCTTCTGATGGACAACATCGACGAACTTGACCCCCAGCAGTCGTTCTTCGGTGCCCACCATCAGATCTTCATTGACATCGACCAGGACCGCGGCACCGGCTGGATCGGCGGCGACGAAGACCTGTTGACCGACGACGATTTTTTTGCCATCGGTGCCGACATCATGATCGAAGGCCCCGCCGTGTGGAGCTTCGGTAACCTGAGTAACCCAGGCGGCGCCAACCAGGAAAAATGGAGTTGGGGCAGCATCGTCCCGTGGGGCGGCGTCTTCTTTGACGATGGACCAGCGACCGACATCGAGCTCGAACTGCTGCGGTCGGACCTGCTGAACGCGACCGCGTTCGACTTTATCCCCGTCACAACCGATACCGCCTTCAACACCCAGGACGTCTACCCAAGCGGCGGCATCTTCGATCCGCTGACTCAGACCGAAGGCGATTACTTCACCTACGACATGAGCTTCGTCAACCCCGGGCTGGAAGGCGACCTGGACGGCGATGGGTTTGTCGGGATCACCGACCTGAACCTGATCCTTGGCAACTGGAACCAGACCGTGCCCCCGGGCGACCCGCTGGCCGATCCATCCGGTGACGGGTTTGTCGGGCTGGTCGACCTGAACACGGTCCTGGGTAACTGGAACGCCGGGACACCCCCGCCACCCGGTGCCGCTGTGCCCGAACCGACAACGCTTGCGCTGCTGGGCCTGGGGGGCGTGGCCTTGCTGAGGCGTCGTAAATAAACCATCACCCCGCGGTGATAAGGCTTCGCGGGTGCCCGCTTAACGGCGGATACCCGCATTATTCCCGGGGTTTCGATTAAGGCGGAACCCGCCTGCGATAACCTTACCCCCGACCGTTCGACCAAGGAGCCTCGCGTGCGGATCAAACCTGCTGTTCACCTGACACTGGCCCTCGCCGTCACCGCACTGTTCGCCGCGAACAGCGCCCACGCGGCGTTGACGGCGATCGTCCCGGCGTACTTTTACCCAACGGCCGGCAGCCCCTGGAACGACCTGAACACCGCCGCCTCCCGTATCCCCGTCACCGCGATCATGAACCCAGGCAGCGGCCCGGGCAACATCCAGGACAGCAACTACGTCAACGCCGTGAACAACCTGCGCACCGCAGGCGGGAAGGTCATCGGGTATGTCTCGACTTCCTGGGGCGCGCGGTCGTCCGTAGATGTCAAGGCCGACATCGACAAGTACGTGAACTGGTACAACCTCGACGGCATCTTCTTCGATGAGATGACCAACACCGGGACGACGCCAACCCTCAACCACTACCAAGACCTGTACGACTATGTGAAGGCGATCAACCCGGCTTGGGAGGTTATGGGCAACCCCGGGACGTCGACGACCGAGACCTACCTGACCCGGCCGGTGGCGGACAGCCTGCTTGTGTTCGAGAGCTTCGCGACCAACTACCCCGGGTACACGCCGTCGAGTTGGAATTTCAACCACGACCCCAGCACGATCGGTCACCTGGTACACACGACCGCGAATGAAGCGGACATGCTCAGCTACCTGGACCTGGCGGTGCAGCGCAACGCCGGGCAGGTGTATGTGACGGATGATGTGTTGAATAACCCGTGGGACACGCTGCCGTCGTTCTGGGATGCGGAGGTCACGCGGATCGAGGAGATCAATAACGCGCCGCCGCCGACGGGTCCGCAGACGCTGAGCAACCCGGTGGCCAACGGGTCGATCGTGGTGACCGGTAACGACCGGACCGACTGGGCCGGCGTCCCCGCGTACGCCGCCGACGGGGTAGATACCGCGGGGCCCGAGGTGGATTACAGCCAGGTGCAGGTCGCGCACGACGACGACAACTTCTACTTCCGATTCCAACTGAACACATCCGAGTTTCTGTCGTTCCGACACAACGTCTTCATCGACGTCGATCACGACCGCAACACGGGGTTCCGTGGCAGCATCGACCAGCTGTCGGTCGGTGCAGACTTCCTGCTGCAAGGCTCAAGCGTCTTCTCATTCTCCGGGGCTTCCCCGACAACGTGGGGGTGGAGTTTCCTGGGCACCCAGCCCTGGGACGACTTCCCGACCACCGACATCGAGACGCAGATCCCCCGCTCACTGATCGGCAACCCAGACGGGTTCGACTTCGTGCTGTTCGGGGATAACACCACCACGGCCGACTACTACCCCAACACCGGCGAAGGCGGCGCGGCGGGTGACCTGCTGCGTTACCTGGTCAATGGGCCCCTGGCGGGCGATCTGGACGGAGACGGGTTCGTTGGGATCAACGACCTGAACATCGTGCTGGGCGCGTGGAACCTTTCTGTCACGGCGGGCGATCCGCTGGCGGGCGATCCGTCGGGCGACGGGTTCGTCGGGATCGAAGACCTTAACCTTGTTCTGGGCAACTGGAACGCGGGTTCACCGCCCGGCGAGGTGGGGAACATCCCCGAGCCCGCTGCCGCTGCGCTGCTGGGTTTGGGAGGTCTGGCTGTCCTGCGGCGACGGCAGAACCGCTGACTTAGGAGCCGACACCGCGTGCGACCGATTTACACCGCAATCCTGAGCGCCACCGTCTCGCTGCCCCTCGTCCTTACCGCATCCGACGCCCGGTCCGCTACGCAATCCTTTCTCGCCGACGACCTCCGAGAGATCGCCAACCCGGAGCGCGGGCTGTACTTCCACGTCGGCTCCCAGTCCGAGCAGGACCTCGTGCAGCCGTGGATGTTCCAGCACATGCAGAGCAACAACATGACGCTGATGCTGCGTCTGTATTACTTCAAGTCGTTCCGGGACCAGCCCCTTAGCCAGACGCAACTGGACATTATCAGCAACGACTTTGCGACGATGCGTCAGGCGGGTGTGAAGACGGTGTTGCGTTTTGCTTACAGCGAGGCGATCGGCGAGCCGGACGCGCCGCTGGGTGTGGTCCTGAATCACATGGACCAGCTGGCACCGATTTTCGCCGCCAACTCCGACGTCATCGCGACCGCGCAGGCCGGGTTTATCGGCGCCTGGGGTGAATGGCACTCGTCAACCAACAACCTGATGGACCCGGTCAACGCACGGCAGATCACGGACAAGTGGATGCAGATCCTCCCCGCCAACCGGGCGATCCAGCTGCGCACGCCCGCACAGAAATGGATGATCGTTCAGGACACCGCCGCGCTGACCCCCGGCGAGGCTTTTACGGGGACGGACAAGTCGCGCATCGGCCATCACAACGACTGCTTCCTCGCCAGCGACAGCGACTTCGGTACGTACGCTAATCCGGTCGCAGAGAAGGCGTGGCTGAATCTTGAAACACAATACGTACCGATGGGTGGAGAGACCTGCGCTGTCAGTTCGCGCTCCGGAAGCGCGACCGCGCGTGTCGAGATGGAGCAGCTTCATTTCAGTTACCTCAACAGCGGTTACCACCCGGATGTGCTCGCCGGCTGGGAGGCGGACGGGTTCATGGACGAGGTGAAACAGAAGCTGGGCTACCGGTTCGCGTTGGAGTCGATCGACTACGACCCGGCCGCGCTGGCCGGCGATCAACTGTCGGTGTCGATCGACCTGGTGAACACCGGCTGGGCCTCGCCGTACAACCCCCGCGATGTCGTGCTGACCCTCGTATCGGAAAACGGCCTGACCGAGTACGACATCGCACTGCCCGATGATCCGCGCACCTGGCTGCCCGGCGGCACGATCACCGTGTCCGCCCTGATCGATGTCCCGGCCGAGGCGGCCGCGGGGAACTACCAACTGTTGCTGTCGCTGCCCGATCCGGAGCAGACACTCACGGACCGGCCGGAGTACGCGATCCAACTGGCCAACCCCGGGCTGTGGGACCCGGCGACCGGGCGGCACGACCTGGGGGTCACGATCGCGATCGCTGCCTTGATCCAAGGCGACCTGGACGGTGATGGATTCGTCGGGATCAACGACCTCAATATAGTCCTGGGTGCGTGGAATCAGGCGGTCCCACCGGGCGACCCTCTAGCCGATCCGTCCGGTGACGGGTTCGTTGGGATCGAAGATCTGAACCTCGTGCTTGGCAATTGGAACGCGGGTTCGCCGCCGGGTGATAGCACAAACATCCCCGAGCCGGGTGCGGTTGTGCTGTTGGGGTTGGGCGTGACCGCGTCGTTGATGCGGAGGACTCGCCGCGCGGTGCGCAGTTGAAACCAGTGGTCGCAGGAAATAGGAGGGTGTCCGCAGATCGCGCAGATGACACAGATTCAGAATAAGACGCGACAAGTCGCGGCGCTTCGTGGGGGCCACTATGTAACGGGCGCACTGCCACGGCCTGTCATTGCGCTTTAAATCTGCGCAATCTGCGTAATCTGTGGATTACTCCTCTTGATCTTCTTTGCACCCTCTGTGTTCTCTGTGTTCTCTGAGGTTACTTCTGAATCTTGATTTAGCGGCCAAGGCCGCTGTTGAGGCCGTCCTGCGATTCCTGCTTTTCGATGTTATGGCTTTTTAGAAAAGCCATAATGAGAATTCCCAAAGCCTCACGATTCACCGGCGGTAACGGCAGGGGCGGTACGTCGGGACCAGGCCGGGCCCGTGTCCTGTTGATCCGTCATCTGGCCGGGGCGGTCCGCTACCAAGTCCCGTCACCGGCTACACCTTTTGAGTGCAGCGTTCCGTGGGGGCAGCCCTCGAGTCCTGGTCCTTTTAATCTTTGGATACTCAGGGTAGCTGTCGATCGCCGTCGTG
>JAJDCV010000387.1 GCA_029260675.1 Phycisphaeraceae bacterium | reverse complement strand
TGAATATTAATTCGTTATGCTGTGCCGGTGAGGTGTGACAGGCAGGGCGTGTGATGTTTTTTTGTCCATTAAGTCTATCTAATTCATTGATGACACGCAATCAATCCGCCCTTAGTCGCGGAGTGGGTCATTTAACGGTGGAGGCCAACCCGCCGCCGCGTGGATCGCTGGCGGCTGTCACACTGTTTTGGCTGCGGTCCCACAGGATCGCCTGCATATTTCCGTACTGGCGGCTGCGCTCTTTAAGGGTGTGACCCATCGCTTCGAGTGCTGCGATAGTTTCACTGCTAAAGGTGCCCGGCTCAAAACTAAGCTGATCCGGCAGGTACTGATGGTGAAAGCGCGGCGCGCTGACCCAATCTTGCGGTGGTTTGTTCGTTGCAAATTCCAGCGCACCGAGTAACACCATTGTGATAATGCGGCTGCCACCGGGTGTACCGAGGATGGCGACACGGCCTTTGTCTTCCAGAAAAGTCGGCGACATACTCGAGAGCGGGCGCTTGCCGGGTTCGATCGCATTGGCACTGTTGCCGACCAGTCCATAAATATTGGGTGTACCGGGTTTCGATGAAAAGTCATCCATCTCATCGTTGAGCAGTACGCCAGTACCAGCAGGCACAAAGGCGGCACCAAACGGGTAGTTGATCGAAAGGGTTGCGGCAACACGGTTGCCCTCACGGTCGAGTATCGAGAAATGGGTGGTGTCGCTGCCCAGTCGATTATCGGCAATGCCCGGCAGTTGATCACTGGGGGTCGCCTTTGCAGGATGGATGGTGCTGGCCAGCCCAGCGGCATAAAACGAGTGGGTCAGCCGTTTGAGCGGTACGGACACAAAATCCGGGTCGCCCAGATATTCGGCGCGGTCACGATAGGCACGGCGCATCGCCTCGGTCATCAGGTGGATGCGCGTGGCTTTATCCAGCTGCTCAAGCGGATAATTTTCGAGGATCTGAAACATCGTTGTCAATGCAATGCCGCCCGATGATGGCGGCGCGGCGGAGGTGATTTCAATGTCGCGGTAGCGCGCCTTAACTGGTGTGCGCTCGCTCACTTTATATTGCTGCAGGTCTTCCAGTGTCCAGATGCCGCCTGCGGCACGGCTACCGTTGACCAGTTTTTCGGCGACCGCCCCACGATAAAACCCTGCGGCACCCTGCTGGGCTATCGCGCTGAGCGTGTTGGCAAGGTCCGGTTGCTGAATTACGAAATCGGTGGCTGGCAGTTCATTGTTGTGTAAAAAAATGGCGGCCGCCGCGGGTGATTTTTGTAACGCCTTGAGACGAAAGCCGGCCAGCCGTCGATAGCGCTCATCCACCGCAAAGCCTTCACGTGCGAGGCGTATCGCCGGGGCGAGGCTCTGGCTGAGCGCTAATTTCCCATACTGATTGGCAAGGTGTTCCAGTGCCGCCGGGACGCCAGGGATGCCTGCGGCAAGCGGCCCGTCAATTGACAGCTTTGGTATCACGTCGCCTTTGTCATCGAGATACATGTCGCGATGGGCGGCGAGTGGCGCGCGTTCACGGCCATCAAGCATAGTCTGAAAGCCGTCGGAAGCGCGGTGCAGTAACCAGAAACCACCGCCGCCAAGGCCAGAACCCGCCGGTTCCACCACGGCCAGTGCGGCGGTCACCGCAATCGCAGCATCGAAGGCGTTGCCACCCTGGTTGATGATTGTGATGCCCGCGTCAGTCGCGAGTGGATGCGCAGAAGCAACTGCGGCGGAGGGAGGTTTTGGTGCGCTGATTTCTGCAACGCTCAGTGGCGAAAAGAGGATCAGCGCGGCACTGAGCAGTAATCTTGAAGTGTGCATAAGCGTAGGTGTCTGGATGAGTGAAGGCTTCAGGTGAGCGCGGGGCAGGCCTTAGCCGACCTCACCTGCCTGAATACGTTCGTACCGCGCCATCAGCGCTTCTTTACTGTCGACGTGGTCAGGGTCCATCGGGATGCAGTCGATCGGGCAGACCTCAACGCACTGTGGCGTGTCGAAATGGCCGACACACTCGGTACAGAGATTGTGATCGATTTCATAGATCTCATCGCCCTGTGAGATCGCGGCATTGGGGCATTCCGGTTCACACACATCGCAGTTGATGCATTCGTCTGTAATCATTAAAGCCATAAAGCGATACCTGTTCTAAAACGTGTGGCTGAGCGCCCAATTTTAACGCATTTTGTGGCAGAGCGCAGTGTTGATCTCGGGGTGCACAAACGCGGAGACATCGCCCCCGAGTGACGCGACTTCACGCACCAGGCTGGAGGATAGATAGGCATACTTTTCGGAGGGCATTAGAAAGAGTGTTTCAATATCGGCAGCGAGTTTGCGATTCATCCCCGCGAGTTGAAACTCATATTCGAAGTCCGATACCGCGCGAAGTCCGCGCACAATGACACTCGCTTGCTGTGCGTGGGCGAATTCGACCAGCAGTTGATTGAAGCCGCACACCTCGACATGGTCAATGCCTTTGAGTGCGACGCGCGCCAGTTCGATCCGTTCATCGGCGCTGAAACAGGGCGCTTTGCCCGGGTTGGTCGCCACCGCCACGATCACCCGTTCGAACAGTTGCGCCGCGCGCTGCACCAGATCGCCATGCCCATTGGTCAGCGGGTCGAAGGTACCGGGGTAGATCGCTGTCGTGCCCATGTTTATATCCCGTGATGTTTGTCTGTTGATGTCAGTCTGCGTGTCGATGTTACCAGATTAGATTTATGCGGTCTGCGCGATCAATCCAGTATCAATTTAGCCACTAACTCAGTGGCCGTGTCAGCCGCCACGGATAGCGAGGGCGTAGGTCACTTTGCCCGTCTGCTTTTCACGGTGCAGTTGCCAGCCGTCGGGCAGTGACG
>JAJDCV010000386.1 GCA_029260675.1 Phycisphaeraceae bacterium | reverse complement strand
AACCCAAAGCCGGGCAGCCGCAGCTTCGTGCTGCACCTGGACTGGTGGTACGCCCAGGCCCACCCCGCGGAGGACTTCGCCGAGACGTTCGCGGTCTGGCTGACGCCCAATTCGCGATGGCGCAGCCGGTACCAGGGCTGGCCGGCGCTGCGCAAACTCGAGTACGTGGATGAATTGATGAACGAGATCGCCGGGAAGCCCGCCCCTGTCCGTTTTAGGCAGAAGGTCGAACCGCTGGCTCAACTGCGGATGACCTTGCGGGACCACTACCGTCGCAAACGGCTGTATTACGCGGACGAGTGGCCCGACTTCTACGACACCGATCTCCGCAAACTCTTCTCGACAGACACCCGCTACGCCAGCAAACCGACCGCGGCGGCGTTCCTGCGCGGGGTCCGCCCCCAGGTCCGTGAAGCGGTGGCGCGGTGGACCGGGACGCACACCTACACGGTCGACCAGGTGCTGCGCGACATGATCGATCGCTGCAAGGAGTTGAAGCTACGCCTGGCCGTCCCTGAACGCCGAGCCAGGAACGAGGCGGTCATGATGGTGACCGTGCAGACGATGAACTTCCTACACACCGGGCGTCGGAGGGTGGCCCTATGAGCAGTCCCCGGAAGATGAAGATCGTGGTGCTGATGCACGAGGACCTGGTCCCGCCGGACTCGATCGAGGGGATGTCCGAGGCTCAGGTCACCCCGTTCAAGACCGAATTCGACGTGGTGGTGACGCTGCGCGAGATGGGCCACGAGGTGTACCCGCTTGGTGTGTCTGACGACCTGGGAGTGCTCCGCCGGGCGATCGAGCAGACCAAACCGCACGTGTGTTTCAACCTGCTGGAGGAGTTCCACGGGCTTGGGGTCTACGACGCCCACGTGGTGAGCTATCTCGAGCTGATGCGGCAGCCCTACACCGGTTGCAACCCCCGGGGGCTGATGCTGGCACATAACAAGGCGATGTCCAAGATGATCTGCCGGTACCACCGGATCCCCGTGCCTCGTTTCGGGGTCTTCCCGATCGGTCGAAAGGTCCGTCGTCCCAAGAAGCTGGGTTTCCCGCTGCTGGTCAAGTCGCTGACGGAGGAGGGTTCGGTGGGGATCAGCCAGGCGTCGGTGGTCTACGACGACGAAAAATTGGCCGAACGCGTCGGGTTCATCCACCGGACGGTCAACACCGACGCCATCGCCGAAGAATATATCGATGGCCGGGAACTGTACGTGGGCGTACTGGGCAATGACCGGCTTCAGGTCCTGCCTGTCTGGGAGATGCTGTTTCCCAAGCTCCGTGACGAGGCCCCGAAGATCGCGACCGACAAGGTCAAGTGGGATGTTGGGTACCAGAAGAAAATCGGTCTGGACACCCAGCTGGCGCAAGACATCGACGAGGGGATGCGTCGGCGGATCAACCACCTGTGCAAGCGGATCTACCGGTCACTGGGGCTGTCGGGTTATGCCCGGATGGACCTGCGCCTGACGCCGGACGGCCGGGTGTACCTGATCGAGGCGAACCCGAACCCGAACCTGTCCTACGGCGAAGACTTCGCGGAGTCCGCCGAGACCGAGGGCATCGAATACGACCAGCTGCTGCACAAGCTGATCAACCTGGGGATCGGCTACCGGCTGCGTGGCCAGGCCTGAACGGATAACGGGGGGGGTGTTAACTTAAGACAAAGATGGGCCGTTTAGCGGCGGATCGCAGATCCCCACGTAGTCCTGTTGGTCCTAAGCCACCTATGAAAAAAAGAAGGCGACCCGTTTGGGCCGCCTTCTCTTTTAATGGAGCTCCGAGGCGCTTATTTCGATGTTCTGGGTTCCAGATCCGCCATCTTTCGGAGCGGCGGACAAGGTTCCCCTGATCAGTGGCCGCGATCCTTTCGCGGCCGTGAATCACCCGAGGGCTACTTTCACTTCTTCTTCTTGGTGGCCTTACGCTTGGTCTTGCGCTTAGCCTTCTTCTTGGTGGCCTTCTTCTTAGTAGCCTTACGCTTGGTCTTGCGCTTGGCTTTCTTCTTGGTGGCCTTCTTCTTCTTAGTAGCCTTACGCTTGGCCTTCTTCTTGGTGGCCTTCTTCTTGGTGGCCTTACGTTTGGCCTTCTTCTTGGTCGCCTTCTTCTTGGTCGCCTTGCGCTTGGTTGACTTACGCTTGGCGGCCTTCTTCTTGGCCTTCTTCTTTGCCATGGGCTCGGTCCTTTCAGTTAGCCCTCGGAGCTGTGGGTCAACTGGTTCCTGTCATCGGCGAACCGGGTTACAAAACTTCCGATTGCGCCAGCTATATCGGCACGTGCGTCGGCATGTCTTGAGCAATATTCACTTGTCGGTGAATATCCTACATCACTATCGTTACAAATTTCAACCCCCAACCCGAAATATTATTAATACGCGCCCGCGCCGTCACCGATTTCAAAGACACCATCACGGACACATCCGCGCGTAAGTCACGACCGTGTTCACACGCATCAACACAGCGCACTTGAGTGTTTCAACACCAAACGCGCCGCCGCGCAGCTTGTGTTGATTCGATTCCTTCGACCGCTATTTGACGACGTGTGAACACATCAAGACGGGGCCGTAATCGGTTCGGATCCGTGTAATCGTGAGTTTCGAGGCCACACATAAACTGTTTTATTTAACTGGACTTGCGTGATTACGCGAACCTCATTGTGGAAAACTTTCTCCCGCAGAAAAACCGCCATCGAGCTAACGGTTGTCGGCTCGACGGCGGGTGTGCGTTGTCTGTGATGTCGCTGGATGCGCCCGGTTTAATCGTCTTCTTGTTTAGGTTTGTACTCGGCGACGATCTGCTGCTGGACGTGGTTTGGAACCGGGTCGTAATGGCTCAGGTCCATGGTGTAAGTCCCCTGACCGCCGGTCACACTTTTTAATTGCCCCTGGTAGTTATTGACCTCCGCAAGGGGGACGATCGCGCGGATGATCGCCATATCACCGGGAAGCATGTCCGTGCCCTGGATCCGACCACGCTTGCCCGAGAGGTCGCCTGTGACGTCGCCCATCGCGCTATTTGGGACGGTGACTTCCATATCGACGACCGGTTCCAGAAGGGCGGGCTTGGCCTTGCTGATGGCGTCGATGAACGCCCGCTTGGCCGCCGTGACGAAGGCGATCTCCTGGGAGTCCACCGGGTGGTGCTTGCCGTCGTACACGCTGACCTTGATGTCCTGCATCGGGTAACCGGCGATCGCACCGTGTTCGACGACCATCCGGACCCCTTTCTCCACCGCGGGGATCAACTGATGGGGGATCGACCCCCCGAACGTGGCATTCTCGAACTCGAACCCGGCACCCCGCTCCAACGGCTCGACACGCAGGTAGACCTCGCCGAACTGCCCGGCACCGCCGGTCTGCTTCTTGTGGCGGTGGTGGCCCTCGGCCTTGGCCTGGATCGTCTCGCGGTAGGCGATCTTAGGCGTTTTCGTATCGACCTCGACATTGTCGCGGTGCTTGATCTTCTCCAGCATGATCCGCAGGTGTAGGTCGCCCACCCCGTGGATCACGGTCTCGTGCGTCGAGGCGTCACGGGTGACTTTGAAGGTCGGATCCTCCTCCTGCAGCTTGGTCAACGCGTCGGCGATCTTCTGCTCCTCGCCGCGGCGCTTGGCGGTGATCGCCAGGCCGACCATCGGCTCGGGGTAGGGCAGGGGCTTTAGGTGGATGCTGTCTTCGTCGTGTGAGTCGTGAAGCACGCCGTCGCGGTGGATCTGCTCGAACTTCGCGACCGCG